>NZ_JAQFJM010000014.1:0-42095 GCF_030440125.1 Streptococcus sp. SS4
CGCTTAACGGCGTGGGGGTTCAAGTCCCTTCACCCGCATTAGAAAAGTTAGCCGGCTTAGCTCAGTTGGTAGAGCATCTGATTTGTAATCAGAGGGTCGCGTGTTCAAGTCATGTAGCCGGCATAAAATGCGAACGTAGTTCAGTGGTAGAACATCACCTTGCCAAGGTGGGGGTCGCGGGTTCGAATCCCGTCGTTCGCTTGAGGAGCCGGGGTGGCGGAACTGGCAGACGCACAGGACTTAAAATCCTGCGAAAGGAAACTTTCGTACCGGTTCGATCCCGGTCCTCGGCATAATATAATAATGAGCACCCTTAGCTCAACTGGATAGAGTACCTGACTACGAATCAGGCGGTTAGAGGTTCGACTCCTCTAGGGTGCATTTTATCGGGAAGTAGCTCAGCTTGGTAGAGCACTTGGTTTGGGACCAAGGGGTCGCAGGTTCGAATCCTGTCTTCCCGATTTATGGCGGTGTAGCTCAGCTGGCTAGAGCGTCCGGTTCATACCCGGGAGGTCGGGGGTTCGATCCCCTTCGCCGCTATATATATGGATTTCTTGGACCTTTAGCTCAACTGGTTAGAGCACTCGGCTCATAACCGAGCGGTCGTAGGTTCGAGTCCTACAAGGTCCATATATTAATTATAATATTTGGAGGATTACCCAAGTCCGGCTGAAGGGAACGGTCTTGAAAACCGTCAGGCGTGTAAAAGCGTGCGTGGGTTCGAATCCCACATCCTCCTTATAATTAACGCGGGATGGAGCAGCTAGGTAGCTCGTCGGGCTCATAACCCGAAGGTCGTAGGTTCAAATCCTGCTCCCGCAATATGGCTCGGTAGCTCAGTTGGTAGAGCAATGGATTGAAGCTCCATGTGTCGGCGGTTCGATTCCGTCTCGCGCCATTTTATTAAGCGGGTGTAGTTTAGTGGTAAAACTACAGCCTTCCAAGCTGTTGTCGCGAGTTCGATTCTCGTCACCCGCTTTATTTGGATATTATAGCCAAGCATTTGCTTGGGCGCGTAGCTCAGATGGTTAGAGCGCACGCCTGATAAGCGTGAGGTCGGTGGTTCGATTCCACTCGTGCCCATATTGGAGAATTACTCAAGAGGCTGAAGAGGACGGTTTGCTAAATCGTTAGGTCGGGTAACTGGCGCGGGGGTTCGAATCCCCCATTCTCCGTAGTATTATGACGAATTATCTTTTAGATAATTCGTTTTCTTTTTTTGAGGTGACAAAATGAAAAATAGTTTTTATCGATTTCTTCTTTATGGGTTTATTATTATTCTATTTTTTGTAATGCTTTTTTCTTTTGTCTTTACTAATAAAAAATTAACGAAGGATATCTCTTTTAATGTATCTGGTTTAGTTACAAAAGTAGACTCTGTGGTTTCAGTTCCATTTACTGCACTATCAAAATCTCACAATGTTCTTTCTGATCTTTTATCAACTTATTCTGAGAATCGTGATTTAAAAAAATCTTTATCAAATTTAGAAAATCAATCGGCTATTATTTCTAACTTGCAAGAAGAGAATGATTCTTTAAGAGCATCGCTTAATCTTTCGGACAAGCTAAGTCGTGATAATGTTCTCACTGCTGAAGTTTCTATGAGACCTTCTGTGACTTGGTTAAAAGAGTTAACTATTAATGTGGGTAAGTCTAAGAATGTTAGTAAATCTATGCTAGCAACTTCTAATGGTGGAGTTATTGGCTTTGTAACTAAAGTTTATGATGATACAACAACTATTTCTTTACTTTCTAGTAGTTCTAGTGATAGCTACCTTGCATCTAGTGTTAAATCAGAGGACGATAATCAGATTTTCGGGATTATATCACGTTATGATAATAAAAAGAAGCTATTAGAGATGACACAACTCAATTCATCTTCTAACGTTAAGGTTGGCACTGAAGTAGTCACAAGTGGTCTTGATGATGTATCAGTAAAGGATGTTCCAATTGGTACTGTAGACTCTGTTATTGATTATGAAGGAAATCGTACGATTTTGGTAAAACCTTATGCTGATTTTGATAAAATTTCTTATGTTACTTTAGTTGGAGATGGTAAATAATATGAAATTATCCAAGTATTCTATTATTCCTTTCTTACTGAGTATTGTCCCTTTTCTATGGGATGGTCATATTTCTATGATACTTAATCATTATTTATCCCCTGAATTTTTTCTATCATCTCATCTTTTTATTATTTATATTTTCATCTTAACTCTTGATTTTCCAAATAAGTATGCATTTCTTTACCTTATTTGTTTTGGATTTCTTTATGATACCTATTATTTCAAAACAGTTGGTATAGTGATTCTAACTCTGCCACTGTTATGCTATCTGTTAACTCAGCTAGGACGAATTGTTAAGAGAAATACCTATGTTGATTTTTTGTTAATGTTTTTATTCTTATTTCTCTTTGATACCATAAATTTTGGCTTTGCCTTATTCTATGGTTTCTCCAATGAGTCTGTGACTGATTTTATTATTTATCAACTAAGTCCTAGTATAGTGTTTAATCTTTTGATCTTTATCTTTATTAAACCTATTCTTGAAAAATTATTTTTGTATATGTCAGTTGATAGATTTAAATAGAACTGTAATATTGGCGTAACAAAGTTTGCGCCATTTTTTGATACAATAAAAAGGTCTTATCGAAAAGGAGTAGTATTTTATATTATGAAAAAACGTATTCTTTCAGCAGTGTTGGTAAGTGGTGTAA
The DNA here is from genome assembly GCF_030440125.1 of Streptococcus sp. SS4. Lineage (NCBI taxonomy): Bacteria > Bacillati > Bacillota > Bacilli > Lactobacillales > Streptococcaceae > Streptococcus > Streptococcus sp. SS4. The sequence goes on from NZ_JAQFJM010000014.1 coordinate 2,717, forward strand.
CCTTATCAGCAGCTGCATCAGTACATGCAGAGGATTATGATTCGCAAATCGCTGCTGCAGATAACGCAATTAGTAACCTTGCTTCTCAACAAGAGACTGCACAAGCGCAAGTTGCTACAATCCAATCTCAAGTATCTACACTTAGAACACAAAAATCAGAGTTGGAAACTAAAAATGCTGAACTTGAAAAAGTGTCAGCAGATTTGGAATCTGAAATTCAAGAATTATCAAGTAAAATTGTAGCTCGTCAAGATTCTTTGGCGAAACAAGCTCGTAGTGCTCAACAAAATAATACTGCGACTAGCTATATCAACTCTATCTTGAACTCTAAGTCAATCTCTGAAGCTATTACTCGTATCACAGCTATTTCAAAAGTTGTTACAGCTAATAATGACATGTTGACAAAACAAGAGTCTGATCAAAAAGAGCTTGCTGCAAAGCAAGAACAAAACCAAGCTGCTATTAATGAAATTGCAACTAATAAAGCTGAGCTTGAAACAACAGAAGCTGGTTTGACAACTCAACAAGCTGAACTAGAAGCAGCACAAGTTACTTTGGCTGCAGAATTGGCTACAGCACAAGATGAAAAAACATCACTTGTTTCTGCTAAATCAACTGCAGAAGCTGTGGCAGCTTCAACTGCAGCATCAGTTGCTCAGTCTCAAGCAATTGCAGAATCAGAGGCAGCAGCACAAGCAGTAGCATCTTCAGAAGCGGCAGCATTTGTAGCTCAATCAGAGGCGGCAGCAACTTCAGAAGCTGTAGCTCAACCTTCTGAAGCTACTGTTTCAGAAACAGCGACAGCCTCAGAAGTAGCACAAGAACCGGTTTCATCAGAAACTTCAGAAACTACTCAAGAGCCAACTGTTGCAACTTCAGAAGCAACACAAGAGCCTGCTGCTCCAGCAACATCTGAAGCACAACCAGAATCAGCTACGTCAGAGGCACAACAAGAGCCTGCTGCTCCAGTAACATCTGAAGTACAACCAGAATCAGCTGCTCCAGCTGCTCCAGCAGCTTCAGAAGCTCCTGCTCCTGCTAGCGAAGCACCTGCGGCAACTTCAGAAGCACCTGCAAGTCAAGCGCCAGCAGCTTCAGAAGCTCCAGCCCCTGCAGCTGAAACTCCTAAAGTATCAGCTGCATCAACTCCTAATACATATCCTGTTGGTCAATGTACTTGGGGTGCTAAATCATTAGCTTCATGGGTTGGTAATTACTGGGGTAATGCTAAAAACTGGATTGCTAGCGCACAAGCAGCTGGTCACTCAGTTGGTACAACTCCTGTAGCCGGTGCAATTGCGGTTTGGCCAAATGATGGTGGTGGTTATGGTCACGTAGCTTACGTCACATCAGCATCAGGTGCAAATTCAATTCAAGTTATGGAATCAAACTATGCTGGTAACATGTCAATCGGTAACTACCGTGGTACATTTGATCCAACATCATCAGCTCATGGTGGTTCTGTATACTATATTTACCCATAATGAATACAAAAAGGCGATTCGAATTTTCTCGAATCGTTTTTATTTTATGGCAAAATGTCTTTACTTTCTGGAACTGCTTTTAGACGGGAAAATGTCGAGGTTAAGGTTAAATCTTTTTAGTCTTGTTAAGTTACTGTGACACCATTTATTTTGCATTGAAAATCAATCTAAAAAAAGGTAGAATGGTTTAGTAGATATTTTGGAGGAAATCATGTCTTATACGAATTTGAAGTTGTTTGCTTTATCGTCTAACCAGGAATTAGCAGCAAAAGTTGCTGATAAAATGGGTATTGAACTCGGAAAATCAAGTGTTCGTGAATTTTCAGATGGTGAGATTCAAGTTAATATTGAAGAATCTATCCGTGGTCATCACGTTTTTATTCTTCAATCTACAAGCTCCCCTGTAAATGATAACTTGATGGAAATCTTGATTATGGTTGATGCACTAAAACGTGCAAGTGCAGAAACAATCAGTGTTGTTATGCCTTATTATGGTTATGCACGTCAAGACCGTAAGGCACGTTCACGTGAACCAATCACATCTAAGTTGGTTGCTAATATGCTTGAGGTTGCAGGTGTTGATCGACTTTTGACAGTTGACCTCCATGCTTCTCAAATTCAAGGATTCTTTGATATTCCTGTAGACCATTTGATGGGTGCACCACTTATCGCAGATTACTTTGATCGTGCTGGTCTTACTGGAGATGATGTTGTTGTTGTTTCTCCAGACCATGGTGGTGTGACTCGTGCACGAAAACTTGCTCAATGTTTGAAAACACCAATTGCAATCATTGATAAGCGTCGTAGTGTTGATAAAATGAACACTTCTGAGGTTATGAATATTATTGGTAACGTTGAAGGTAAAACATGTATCTTGATTGATGATATGATTGATACTGCGGGTACAATCTGTCATGCGGCGGATGCGCTTGCTGAAGCTGGTGCAACTCATGTTTATGCTTCATGTACTCACCCTGTATTGTCAGGTCCAGCACTTGATAATATTCAAAAATCTGCTATTGAGAAGCTTGTCGTATTGGACACGATTTATCTTCCAGAAGAACGTTTGATTGATAAAATTGAACAAATTTCAATTGCTGATTTGATTTCAGAGGCAATTATTCGTATTCATGAAAAACGTCCATTGTCACCTTTGTTTGAAATGGGCCATAAATAGACTAAAGCTAGCCTAGGCTAGCTTTTTTGGTGTTTAAATGAGTTTGAGTTTTTGATATAATGTAAGGCATAATTGCAAAGAGGTGACCGTGATGGATTTAACGCAACGTTTTAATAAAAATTTAGATAAGATTGAAGTTTCAATGATTCGTCAGTTTGACCAATCAATTTCAGATGTACCAGGGATCAAAAAGTTGACACTTGGTGAACCTGATTTTACAACTCCAGATCATGTAAAAGAGGCTGCTAAAGCTGCTATCGATGCTAACCAGTCGCACTATACAGGTATGGCAGGGCTTCCTGCCTTACGTCAGGCAGCTGCGGAGTTTGTTAAGGAAAAATACAATCTTACTTATAACCCAGAAAATGAAATATTGGTGACTATTGGAGCTACAGAAGCCCTTTCTGCAACTTTGACAGCGATTTTGGAGCCAGGTGATACGATTCTTTTACCTGCACCAGCCTATCCAGGATATGAGCCGATTGCAAATCTAGTTGGTGCTGAAATTGTCGAAATTGATACAACAGCTAATGATTTTGTTTTGACTCCGGAGATGTTAGAAAAGGCAATTTTGGAGCAGGGAGATAAGCTCAAAGCCGTTTTGCTTAACTACCCAACCAACCCAACTGGTGTGACCTACTCACGTCAACAGATTAAAGATCTGGCTGAAGTTCTGAAAAAATACGATATTTTTGTTGTTAGTGATGAAGTTTACTCTGAGCTAACTTATGTGGATCACCATGTATCTATTGCTGAGTATTTGCCGGAACAAACGATTTTGATTAATGGTTTGTCTAAATCTCATGCGATGACAGGGTGGCGTATTGGTTTGATTTTCGCACCTGCAGTCTTGACGGCTCAGTTGATTAAGAGTCACCAATATTTGGTAACAGCTGCAGCTACTATGGCACAATTTGCAGCTATTGAAGCCTTATCTGCTGGTAAGGATGATGCACAGCCAATGAAAGTTGAGTACTTGAAGCGTCGTGATTATATTCTTGAAAAAATGACTGAACTTGGTTTCAGAATTATTAAACCTGATGGTGCTTTCTACATCTTTGCTAAGATTCCTGAAGGGTATACTCAAGACTCCTTTAAGTTCTGCCAAGACTTTGCTCGTGAAAAAGCTATTGCGATTATCCCAGGGGTCGCTTTCGGGAAGTATGGCGAAGGCTTTGTTCGCTTGTCGTATGCGGCTAGCATGGATACTATTGAAACAGCTATGACTCGTTTGAAAGAGTTTATGGAAGAACATGCAGAAGCTTGAGAGTAGAGGGCTTGTCCTCTTCAATCGTAATTATCGTGAGAATGATAAACTAGTTAAAATTTTTACCGAGCAAGCTGGTAAACGGATGTTTTTTGTTAGAGGTGGTGGGGCAGGTAAATTAAGTGCTGTCATTCAACCTTTGACCATCGCTGAATTCATGATGACTGTAAATGATGAAGGTCTATCTTTCATAGAAGATTATAGCCAGGTAGAGTCCTTCAAGGAAATTACAAGCGATATTTTCAAGCTGTCTTATGCGACTTATTTGGCTGCATTGACAGATGCTACTATTGCTGATGGTGTGACAGATGCGCAATTATTTGTATTCTTGGAGAAGACGCTTGAATTAATGGAAGAAGGCTTGGATCATGAAATATTGACTAATATCTTTGAGATTCAGGTTTTAGACCGTTTCGGCGTACGCTTGAATTTTCACGAGTGTGTCTTTTGTCATCGTGTAGGCCTTCCTTTTGATTTCTCGTTTAAGTTCTCGGGGCTACTTTGTCCAAATCACTATGCAGAGGATGAAAGGCGTAGTCACTTGGACCCTAATGTGCCTTATCTTTTAGATCGTTTTCAGGGGCTTTCCTTTGAAGAATTGAGAAGCATATCTGTTAAGGATGACATGAAACGAAAGCTACGATATTTTATCGATGACCTCTATGATAATTATGTTGGAATACATCTTAAAAGTAAGAAGTTTATTGATAATCTAAATTCTTGGGGCCATATTATGAATAAAGAAGATAGTGCTGACTAGACATTATCTTCTTTTTGTTTCACGTGAAACAGGAAAGTAATGGTTTTCAGTCTCAGGGGTTAAAATGCAGGTCAGTTCGTGCTATAATAATAAGATAATAAGCTGAAAGACTCTGCTAGAAACAGTGAACTAGTCTATTTTAGTTACCTAATATTTTATTGAAAGAAATCTGAGTTTGTTTTTTATGGCAGAGGACGAGAGGGAGAATGCTATGCATGTAATTGCAGTAGATGCTATGGGTGGCGATAATGCGCCACAAGCAATTGTAGAGGGAGTCAACCAAGCTATAGCAGATTTCAAAGATATTGAAATCCAGCTTTATGGTGATGAAGCTAAAATCAAGACTTATTTGACAGCGAATGAACGTGTGAGCATTGTGCATACTGATGAAAAGATAAATTCGGATGATGAGCCAGCTAAAGCTATTCGCAAGAAGAAAAAAGCTTCAATGGTCTTAGGTGCACAAGCCGTTAAGGAGAAAAAAGCAGGTGCCGTGATTTCTGCGGGAAATACAGGTGCTCTTCTTGCCGCAGGTCTCTTCGTGGTCGGACGTATTAAGGGAGTTGAGCGTCCAGGTCTTATGTCAACAATGCCAAGTTTTACTGGTCAACCCTTTGATATGCTTGATTTAGGTGCAAATGCGGAAAATACAGCTAGTCATTTGCATCAATATGCTATTTTAGGCTCTTTCTATGCTAAAAATGTGCGTGGCATTGCCAACCCTCGTGTAGGTCTCCTTAATAATGGGACTGAGGAAACAAAGGGGGATAGTCTTCGTAAGGAGGCTTTTGAACTCCTATCTAAGGAGCCAAGTATTAACTTTGTTGGTAATGTTGAGGCGCGTGAAATTATGTCAGGAGCTGCTGATGTAGTAGTCGCTGATGGTTTCACAGGAAATGCAGTTCTTAAGGCAATTGAAGGAACGGGACTTGGTGCCATGAAGACTCTTAAGTTAGCTATCATGAATGGTGGTCTTAAAGCTAAGTTAGGTGCCTTCCTATTGAAGGATAGTCTAAAAGGTATGAAAGAGACTATGGATTACTCTAGCGCCGGAGGTGCGGTTCTCTTTGGTCTTAAAGCTCCCGTAGTAAAATGTCATGGATCTAGTGATGCTAAGGCAGTTTACTACACTATTAAGCAGGTTCGTACGATGCTTGATACTAAGGTTGTTGAGCAGCTAGTTGAAGCCTTTAGTCCGAAAGAGGAGGCTAACTGATGAGTAGAGTAGAAATTCTTCAGAAAATGCAGCTCGTGATTCAAGAGCAGATGGGTAAAGAGGATATTGTTTTAACCGAAGACACCAAATTAGATGACTTGGGTGTAGATTCAATAGAGCTTATGGAATTCATTATTAATTTGGAGGATGAGTTTGCTCTTGAGATTTCCGATGATACTATTGACCATATGGTTAAGGTAGCTGATTTGTTGGACTATTTGTCTGAGGAATTGAATAAAGAATAAGAAAGCTAGAGTTAGATAAGAGTATAATAGTTGTGTATTATATGATTGTTATTTTGTGGGAGTGAGGCAAGAAACTAAATGTTATATGGATTTAGTTCTGTCACACTCCTTTTTTCTATACATTTTTTATTAGGGAACTCTAAAAAAGAATCAAAAGACGAACGTTGTTTTTTTACTAAAGTAATAAAGTTTGCTATATATTGGTTTTTGGATTCTGGTGTGGTATAATTAGGAAGAATAAACTTGAAAGGCGAACAATACCATGTCAAACCAACTAATTTATACTGGTAAAGCTAAAGATATTTATAGTACAGAAGACGAAAATGTGATTAAGTCGGTCTATAAGGACCAAGCAACTATGCTTAATGGTGCTCGTAAGGAGACTATTAAGGGAAAGGGTGTGCTAAATAATCAGATTTCGTCTCTTATTTTTGAAAAATTGAATGCTGCGGGTGTAGCTACTCACTTTATCGAACGTATTTCTGACACAGAACAACTCAACAAGAAAGTGAAAATCATTCCTTTGGAGGTTGTTCTTCGTAACGTGACTGCGGGTTCTTTTTCTAAACGTTTTGGCGTGGAAGAAGGTTTGGACTTGAAAACTCCTATCGTTGAATTTTACTATAAGAACGATGATTTGGATGATCCATTCATCAATGATGAGCATGTGAAGTTCTTGGATATTGCCAATGATGAACAAATTGCTTATATCAAGGAAGAAACGCGTCGTATCAATGAATTGCTGAAAGATTGGTTTGCACAAATTGGTCTTCGTTTGATTGACTTCAAATTGGAATTCGGTTTTGATAAGGATAGCAAAATTATCTTGGCAGATGAATTTTCACCAGATAACTGCCGCCTTTGGGATGCTGAGGGGCACCATATGGACAAGGATGTCTTCCGCCGTGATCTTGGTAGCTTGACAGATGTTTATGAAGTTGTATTGGAAAAATTGCAAGGATTGAAGTAGCCTTTTACAAATAGAATACTTGGTCTTCACTACAATCTTTAAGTAGAAATAGATAAAGGAAATAAAATGGATAAACGTATTTTCGTTGAGAAAAAAGCTGATTTTCGTGTGAAATCTCACTCTTTAGTAAAAGAATTAAAGCATAATCTTCAGTTGAAAACTTTGAATGATCTTCGTATTGTTCAAGTTTACGATGTCTTTAATTTGGCAGAGGACTTGTTTGCACGTGCGGAAAAACACATCTTCTCTGAGCAAGTGACCGATACTGTTTTGGATGAAGCTGCGGTTAAGGCTGATCTTGAGAAGTGTGCTTTCTTTGCTATCGAAAGTTTGCCTGGTCAATTTGACCAACGTGCGGCATCTTCACAGGAAGCTTTGCTTTTGCTTGGTAGTTCAAATGATGTAACGGTGAACACAGCGCAACTTTACTTGGTTAACAAGGATATTGATGCGAATGAGTTGGAAGCTGTCAAAAACTACCTCTTGAACCCAGTGGATTCTCGTTTCAAAGACATCACTGTTGGCATTGCTAAACAGGATTTCTCTGAGTCTGACAAGACCATTCCAAGTTTGGATTTCTTTGAAACTTATACGGCAGAAGATTTTGCTAAGTATAAGGCAGAGCAAGGATTGGCAATGGAAGTGGATGACCTTCTATTCATTCAAGATTACTTCAAGTCTATTGGTCGTGTGCCAACTGAGACTGAGCTTAAGGTGTTGGATACTTACTGGTCTGACCACTGTCGTCACACAACTTTCGAGACTGAGTTGAAAAACATCGACTTCTCTGCTTCTAAATTTGAAAAACAATTGCAAGCGACTTATGACAAGTATATTGCCATGCGTGATGAGTTGGGACGTACCGAAAAACCTCAAACCTTGATGGATATGGCGACTATTTTTGGTCGTTATGAGCGTGCCAATGGTCGTTTGGACGACATGGAAGTGTCTGATGAAATCAATGCCTGCTCTGTTGAAATTGAAGTGGATGTCAATGGTGTCAAAGAGCCATGGCTTCTCATGTTCAAGAACGAAACCCACAACCACCCAACGGAGATTGAACCATTTGGTGGTGCAGCTACTTGTATTGGTGGAGCCATTCGTGACCCATTGTCAGGTCGTTCATACGTTTACCAAGCCATGCGTATCTCAGGTGCTGGTGATATTACAACACCAATTGCTGAAACTCGTGCTGGTAAATTACCACAACAAGTGATTTCTAAAACAGCAGCTCACGGTTATTCTTCATACGGTAACCAAATTGGTCTTGCAACAACCTATGTTCGTGAATACTTCCACCCAGGTTTCGTTGCTAAGCGTATGGAGCTAGGTGCCGTGGTTGGTGCGGCTCCTAAAGAAAATGTTGTCCGTGAAAAACCTGAAGCAGGTGATGTGATTATCTTGCTCGGAGGTAAGACTGGACGTGATGGTGTCGGTGGTGCGACAGGTTCTTCTAAAGTTCAAACGGTTGAATCTGTTGAAACAGCTGGTGCTGAGGTTCAAAAAGGGAATGCCATCGAAGAACGTAAGATTCAACGTCTTTTCCGTAATGGGGAAGTGACACGTCTTATCAAGAAATCAAATGACTTTGGTGCTGGTGGTGTCTGTGTGGCTATCGGTGAATTGGCAGATGGTCTTGAAATTGATCTAGACAAAGTGCCATTGAAATATCAAGGCTTGAACGGTACAGAAATTGCCATCTCTGAATCTCAAGAACGTATGGCCGTGGTGGTTCGTCCGGAAGATGTAGATGCCTTCGTTGCTGAATGTAATAAAGAAAATATTGATGCTGTTGTCGTTGCGACAGTGACTGAAAAACCAAATCTTGTTATGCACTGGAATGGCGAAACCATCGTTGATTTGGAACGTCGTTTCCTTGATACAAACGGTGTACGTGTAGTTGTGGATGCTAAGGTAGTTGACAAGGATGTCAAGCTTCCAGAAGAACGCCAAACATCTGCCGAAACCCTTGAAGCTGATACTATTGAAGTCTTGACTGACCTTAACCATGCCAGTCAAAAAGGGTTGCAAACTATCTTTGATAGCTCAGTTGGTCGTTCAACAGTCAATCACCCACTTGGTGGTCGCTACCAAATTACACCAACTGAAGCTTCTGTACAGAAATTGCCAGTCCAACATGGTGTGACAACAACTGCTTCTGTTATGGCGCAAGGGTTCAACCCTTATGTAGCAGAATGGTCTCCATATCATGGTGCTGCTTATGCGGTCATCGAAGCAACCGCTCGTTTGGTTGCTGCTGGTGCAAACTGGTCTAAGGCTCGTTTCTCTTATCAAGAATACTTCGAGCGTATGGATAAACAAGCAGAGCGTTTTGGTCAACCAGTATCAGCTCTTCTTGGATCAATTGAAGCTCAGATTCAACTTGGGTTGCCATCTATCGGTGGTAAAGACTCTATGTCTGGTACCTTTGAAGAATTGACAGTACCACCAACCTTGGTTGCTTTTGGTGTCACAACTGCAGATAGCCGTAAGGTCCTTTCTCCAGAATTTAAAGCTGCTGGTGAAAATATCTATTACATCCCAGGTCAAACTTTGGCACAAGAAATTGACTTTGATCTTATCAAGTCTAACTTTGCTAAGTTTGAAGGCATCCAAGCTGATTATAAAGTCACATCTGCATCAGCTGTCAAATATGGTGGTGTCCTTGAAGCTCTTGCCCTTGCAACATTTGGTAACCATATTGGTGCCACTGTAACCCTTGAAAATCTTGAGACTGCCTTGACAGCTCAATTGGGTGGATTCGTCTTCACATCTCCGGAAGATATTGCAGGGGTTGCCAAGATTGGACAAACAGCAGCTGACTTTACACTTACTGTCAATGGTGTAACGCTTGATGGACACAAACTTGACAGTGCCTTCCAAGGTAAATTGGAAGAGGTTTACCCAACGGAATTTGCACAAGCAACTGAGTTGGAAGAAGTACCTGCTGTGGCATCAGATGCTGTTATCAAAGCTAAAGAAACAGTTGAGACACCAGTGGTTTACATCCCAGTGTTCCCAGGTACTAACTCTGAGTACGATTCAGCTAAGGCCTTTGAAAAAGAAGGTGCAAAAGTCAACTTAGTACCATTTGTAACACTTAACGAAGAAGCTATTGTCAAGTCTGTTGACACCATGGTTGACAATATCGAAAAAGCCAACATTATCTTCTTTGCAGGTGGCTTCTCAGCAGCCGATGAACCAGATGGATCAGCTAAATTTATCGTTAACATCTTGCTCAATGAAAAAGTACGTGCAGCCATTGATCACTTCATCGAACGTGGTGGTTTGATTATCGGTATCTGTAACGGATTCCAAGCTCTTGTCAAATCAGGTCTTCTTCCATATGGTAACTTTGAAGATGCAAGCAGTACTAGTCCAACACTCTTCTACAATGATGCCAATCAACACGTGGCTAAGATGGTTGAAACACGTATTGCCAACACGAACTCACCATGGCTTGCTGGAGTAGAAGTTGGTGACATCCATGCCATCCCAGTATCACATGGTGAAGGTAAATTTGTCGTGACAGCTGAAGAATTTGCAGAGCTTCGTGACAATGGTCAAATCTTTACCCAATATGTTGACTTCGAAGGTAAACCAAGCATGGATTCAAAATACAATCCTAACGGATCTGTGAATGCTATCGAAGGTATCACAAGCAAGAATGGTCAAATTATTGGTAAGATGGGTCACTCAGAACGTTTCGAAGACGGTCTCTTCCAAAATATTCCAGGAAATAAAGACCAACACCTCTTTGCGTCAGCGGTTAAATACTTTACTGGAAAATAATAGAGTGCCAAGTGCACTCAGCAATGATATTTTTCTATATGCAGTGGTTATAAAGAGCTTGAAAACTTGAGTTCCAATTAGTGAAATGAGAGGGTAGAAACAGTTTTTCGTTCGCCTTGCATAAGGAAAATATCAAAAATAAAAGGTATAAAAAATGACATACGAAGTTAAATCTCTTAATGAAGAATGTGGTGTTTTTGGTATCTGGGGTCACCCAGATGCTGCAAAATTAACTTATTTCGGACTTCACAGTCTCCAACACCGTGGTCAAGAGGGAGCAGGAATTCTCTCAAATGATGCGGGTCAATTGAAGCGTCATCGTGATATGGGGCTTCTCTCAGAAGTTTTTCGTGATCCAGCCAACTTGGACAAGCTAACTGGAACGGCTGCTATCGGTCATGTTCGTTATGCGACTGCTGGTGAAGCTTCTGTAGACAATATTCAACCTTTCTTGTTTAAGTTTTATGACAATCAGTTTGGACTTGCCCACAACGGGAACTTGACTAATGCAGAGTCACTTAGACGTGAGTTGGAAAAAAATGGTGCAATCTTTAACTCGACTTCTGACTCAGAAATTTTGGCCCACTTGATTCGTCGTAGCCATAACCCATCCTTCATGGGTAAGGTGAAAGAAGCCTTGAACACTGTTAAAGGTGGATTTGCTTACCTCCTCATGCTTGAGGACAAGCTCATTGCAGCCTTGGATCCAAATGGTTTCCGTCCCCTTTCTATTGGTAAGATGGCCAATGGAGCTATTGTGGTTTCATCTGAAACCTGTGCCTTTGAAGTGGTTGGAGCAGAGTGGATTCGCGATGTGAATCCAGGTGAGGTTGTTATCATCGATGATAATGGCATTACTTACGATAACTATACAACGGACACCCAATTGGCTGTTTGCTCAATGGAGTATATTTACTTTGCTCGTCCTGATTCAAATATCCAAGGGGTCAATGTCCATACAGCTCGTAAACGTATGGGTGCTCAATTGGCACGTGAATTCAAACATGAAGCAGATATTGTAGTTGGTGTGCCTAATTCATCACTTAGCGCAGCCATGGGATTTGCAGAAGAATCAGGCTTGCCAAATGAAATGGGCTTGATTAAAAACCAATACACTCAACGTACCTTTATCCAACCAACACAAGAATTACGTGAGCAAGGGGTTCGTATGAAGCTCTCTGCCGTATCAGGTGTTGTTAAAGGCAAACGTGTGGTTATGATTGACGATTCTATTGTACGTGGGACGACCTCACGTCGTATCGTTAATTTGCTAAAAGAAGCAGGAGCAACAGAGGTTCACGTAGCAATCGGTAGTCCAGCCCTTGCCTATCCATGTTTCTACGGTATCGATATTCAAACACGTAAGGAATTGATTGCGGCCAATCATACAGTTGAGGAAACACGCGAAATCATTGGCGCGGATAGCTTGACTTACTTGTCTATTGATGGCTTGATTGATTCTATTGGAATTGACACAGATGCACCGAACGGTGGCCTTTGTGTGGCTTACTTTGATGGTGAATATCCAACACCATTGTATGACTACGAAGAACGCTATTTGGAAAGTTTGAAAGAACACACTTCTTTCTATTAAGAGCAGTGCAGAAGAAAAAAGAGGAAAAAATTATGTCTAAAAATGCTTACGCGCCACGTCTCACTACTGACTAAAAGCTAAAGCATTTGTCAGTAGACGCTTTTCCCTATGAGGCCAAAGCTAGGAACCTGACTAGTATTTTTAGATAAAAAGGTGGTTTATCTAAAAATACGTCGCAATCTTTCTCGAAAAAAGAAAAGGAATAAACAAATGACAAATAAAAATGCGTATGCCCAATCGGGTGTGGATGTTGAAGCAGGTTATGAAGTTGTTGAACGTATCAAAAAACACGTTGCCCGTACAGAGCGTGCAGGTGTCATGGGAGCTCTCGGTGGCTTCGGTGGTATGTTTGACCTTTCAAAAACAGGTGTCAAAGAGCCCGTTTTGATTTCAGGTACAGATGGTGTCGGGACTAAACTCATGCTTGCTATCAAGTACGATAAACACGATACTATCGGTCAAGACTGTGTGGCTATGTGTGTTAACGATATCATCGCTGCAGGTGCTGAGCCCCTTTACTTCCTTGACTACGTAGCAACTGGTAAAAATGAACCAGCTAAATTGGAACAGGTCGTTGCTGGTGTGGCTGAAGGTTGTGTGCAAGCTGGTGCTGCCCTCATTGGTGGTGAAACTGCTGAAATGCCTGGTATGTATGGAGAAGACGACTATGATTTGGCAGGTTTCGCGGTAGGTATCGCAGAAAAATCTCAAATCATTGACGGTTCAAAAGTGGCTGAAGGTGATGTGCTTCTTGGACTTGCCTCAAGCGGTATCCACTCAAATGGTTACTCACTCGTGCGTCGTGTCTTTGCTGATTACACAGGTGAAGAAGTTCTCCCAGAACTTGAAGGCAAAAAACTTAAAGACGTTCTTCTTGAACCAACTCGTATCTACGTTAAAGCAGCTTTGCCACTCATCAAAGAAGAATTGGTTAACGGTATTGCCCACATCACAGGTGGTGGTTTCATCGAAAATGTGCCACGTATGTTCTCAGATGACTTGGCTGCTGAAATTGACGAAAGCAAAGTGCCAGTTCTTCCAATTTTCAAAGCCCTTGAAAAATATGGTGAAATCAAACACGAAGAAATGTTTGAAATCTTCAACATGGGTATTGGTCTCATGCTTGCGGTTAAACCAGAAAATGTGGAACGTGTCAAAGAACTTCTTGACGAACCTGTTTATGAAATCGGTCGTATTGTGAAGAAAGATGGCGCAAGTGTGGTGATTAAATAATGGCTAAAAGGATTGCTGTTTTTGCCTCTGGCAACGGCTCAAACTTCCAGGTGATTGCAGAACAATTTCCAGTAGAATTTGTCTTTTCAGATCACCGTGATGCCTATGTCTTAGAACGTGCCAAAAACCTTGGTGTGGCTAGCCATGCCTTTGAACTCAAGGAATTTGACAATAAATCGGCTTATGAAGAGGCTATCGTCAAACTCTTGGATGATCACCAGATTGATTTGGTTTGTTTGGCCGGTTATATGAAAATCGTCGGCCCAACCTTGCTAGCAGCTTATGAAGGACGTATTATCAATATTCACCCGGCTTATCTCCCTGAATTTCCAGGGGCTCATGGTATTGAAGATGCTTGGAATGCGGGCGTGGCCCAGTCTGGTGTGACCATTCACTGGGTGGATTCTGGTGTGGACACAGGTAAGGTCATCAAACAAGTCCGTGTGCCACGCCTTGAAGGTGATACCCTTGATACTTTCGAAACTCGCATCCACGAAACAGAGTACAAGCTCTATCCAGAAGTCTTGGATAGTTTGGGTGTAGCGAGAAAATAAGAAAGCGCTAGAGGTGAAAGATAATTTTCGACTGTAGCAGATAAAGAACTTTTTTAAAAAAGGAAAAGAGAGAAAATGACTAAACGAGCACTTATTTCAGTCTCAGACAAAGCGGGCATCGTTGAATTTGCCCAAGAACTCAAAAAATTAGGTTGGGATATCATCTCAACAGGTGGTACCAAAGTTGCCCTTGACAATGCTGGGGTAGACACTATCGCCATCGACGATGTGACTGGTTTCCCAGAAATGATGGACGGACGTGTTAAGACCCTTCACCCAAATATCCACGGTGGTCTCCTCGCTCGTCGTGACCTCGATAGCCACCTTCAAGCGGCTAAGGACAATAATATCGAATTGATTGACCTTGTTGTGGTAAACCTTTATCCATTCAAGGAAACCATTCTCAAACCAGACGTGACTTACGCTGACGCAGTTGAAAACATCGATATCGGTGGTCCATCAATGCTTCGTTCAGCAGCTAAAAACCATGCTAGCGTGACAGTTGTTGTAGACCCTGCTGACTATGCTGTTGTTCTTGATGAATTGTCAGCAAACGGCGAAACAAGCTACGAAACTCGCCAACGTTTGGCAGCGAAAGTATACCGTCACACAGCTTCATACGACGCTTTGATTGCAGAATACTTCACAGCTCAAGTGGGTGAAACAAAACCTGAAAAACTCACTTTGACTTATGACCTCAAGCAACCTATGCGTTACGGTGAAAACCCTC
This sequence comes from Streptococcus sp. SS4, assembly GCF_030440125.1. Lineage (NCBI taxonomy): Bacteria > Bacillati > Bacillota > Bacilli > Lactobacillales > Streptococcaceae > Streptococcus > Streptococcus sp. SS4. The sequence goes on from NZ_JAQFJM010000014.1 coordinate 17,739, forward strand.
AACAAGACGCAGACTTCTACCAAAAAGGTTTGCCAACGGCTTACTCAATTGCCTCAGCTAAACAGCTTAACGGTAAAGAATTGTCATTTAACAATATCCGTGACGCTGATGCCGCTATCCGTATCATCCGTGATTTCAAAGACCGTCCAACAGTTGTAGCTCTCAAACACATGAACCCATGTGGTATCGGTCAAGCTGATGACATTGAAACAGCTTGGGACTACGCTTATGAAGCTGACCCAGTGTCAATCTTCGGTGGTATTGTAGTCCTCAACCGTGAAGTTGATGCTGCGACAGCTAAGAAAATGCATGGTGTTTTCCTTGAAATCATCATTGCACCAAGCTACACAGACGAAGCGCTTGAAATCTTGACAACCAAGAAGAAAAACTTGCGTATCCTTGAGTTGCCATTTGACGCTCAAGATGCTAGCGAAGTGGAAGCAGAATACACTGGTGTTGTCGGTGGACTTCTCGTTCAAAACCAAGACGTTGTTAAAGAAAGTCCAGCTGACTGGCAAGTGGTTACTAAACGCCAACCAACTGAAACAGAAGCAACAGCTCTTGAGTTTGCTTGGAAAGCCATCAAGTACGTCAAATCAAACGGTATTATCGTGACTAACGACCACATGACACTTGGTGTTGGTCCTGGTCAAACTAACCGTGTGGCTTCTGTCCGTATCGCCATTGACCAAGCTAAAGACCGTCTTGACGGCGCTGTTCTTGCTTCAGATGCCTTCTTCCCATTTGCAGATAACGTGGAAGAAATCGCTAAAGCAGGTATCAAGGCTATCATCCAACCAGGTGGCTCAGTACGTGACCAAGAGTCAATCGAAGCGGCTGATAAACATGGTTTGACAATGATCTTTACAGGCGTTCGTCACTTCCGTCATTAAGAATTTTCAAAGCATCCAAGAAATTGGATGTTTTTTTGATGCCTTAAGTTTCATTTAAGCTCTCCAAGTTATACTCATACCATCCTAAAAAACTTTTCTTTTTCATAAATCTCCTAAGAGCTCAGCATCTGCTGGGCTTTTTTATTTCAGTGCATGAAAAAAAACAACCGTTCTCACGATTGTTCAATAGATTTAAACCTTTTCAAGGACAGACTGAGTTACCCAAGTCTTGCGATTGCCGATTTGGACGAGGACACCATCGCTTGGTGGGTCAATGGCAAGTACTTTGAAGTTACCTGGAATAGTAAAGGTCTCGCCAGGATTGAGGTACTGGTCTGAAGTTGGATTGCCTTGTCCATCAACTTCAAGAACCGGTCCAGGATCAACGATATTGTGTTTAGTTGGTGTACCTCCAGCTAAATCTTGACTGGTGATGGTATTTCCTGACACAGACGTGACACGGAAGGTTCCTGTGAAGCGGATGGTATCGCCAACCTTGATAGGAGAGTTAGTAGGATTTCCATTTTGAGCTCCTGGTTCGAGGTCTTTAAAATGGATATAGCCAGACACTTGACTCTTATGGAAACTGCGTTTATGGTATTTCTCAGGCCCTTGTCCCGCATCGTAGTTGTACTCTTCAATGGTCACCTGATCACCATGAACTTCCGCAACCCAAGCGACATGCCCCATATGACCAGCTCCATTGACACCGGCTGAAAACCAAGCGATACTTCCAACAGCAGGATTCATGTCAACACGGTGACCATTGGCACGTGCGATACTGCCCCAAGTGATGGCATTTCCATAACCTACAGGCAGAGTGAAACCGTTGGTGTTACTGAGGCGATAGGCCGCAAAGGATGTGCACTGACGCCAGTACATGGTCCATGGATCGACACCGAAGCCACCGTATTTCCAAGAGGAAGGATAGTCATCTCCGAGGACAGCCGCCTGAGCAGAGCTACCACACGAAACCGAAACAGTCGCTAGACAAGCTAGCGGTAAGAGACAATTTAGTAATTTTTTCTTCATTTTAACCTCCACCTACCTATTCGCAGTTTTTCAGGAAAATGAAGATATTTTTGCGTTTAAGCCTCCCTTAAGCTGTTTAGACTATACTATCATTAATCCTAAATAACTTTTTTCATTTTCATAATCTCCCAAGAGGTGGTCCAAGTGGCCGCCTTTTTTATGCCCAAATTTGGATACATACCCATATCTCCGAACAAATATGTTATAATGGTTATGTATAATTCGTGAAAATTGCTAATTTTTCCGAATGATTGTCGTTAACGGGCATTTGCCCCTAGTCTTATTTGATATTGAGGTATCTTTCAAATGAAACTTTTGGTTGTTGGTTCTGGTGGTCGTGAACATGCGATTGCCAAGAAATTATTGGAGTCTAAAGACGTTGAGCAAGTTTTCGTAGCTCCTGGTAATGACGGGATGACATTGGACGGTCTTGATTTGATCAATATCGGAATTTCCGAACATTCTAAGCTGATTGACTTCGCAAAGGCGAACGATATTGCTTGGACCTTTATCGGTCCAGATGATGCGCTTGCGGCTGGAATTGTGGATGATTTCAATTCAGCTGGTCTTAAGGCTTTTGGTCCGACCAAGGCTGCGGCTGAGCTGGAGTGGTCTAAGGATTTCGCTAAGGAAATCATGGTCAAATACGACGTTCCGACAGCAGCCTATGGCACATTTTCAGATTTCGAGGAAGCCAAGACTTACATCGAGGAAAAAGGCGCTCCAATCGTCGTCAAGGCAGACGGCTTGGCCCTAGGTAAAGGTGTCGTCGTTGCTGAAACGATTGAGCAAGCCGTCGAAGCTGCTCACGAGATGCTTTTGGACAATAAATTCGGTGATTCAGGTGCGCGAGTGGTCATCGAGGAATTTCTTGACGGGGAAGAGTTTTCTCTCTTTGCCTTTGTCAATGGAGATAAATTCTACATTATGCCAACGGCTCAGGACCACAAACGTGCTTATGATGGGGACAAGGGCCCTAACACTGGTGGGATGGGTGCCTATGCGCCGGTTCCTCACTTGCCACAGAGCGTGGTTGACACAGCGGTTGACACTATTGTCAAGCCAGTCCTTGAAGGTATGATTAAAGAAGGTCGTCCTTACACTGGTATCCTTTACGCTGGTCTTATTTTGACAGTTGACGGCCCTAAAGTCATCGAGTTCAACTCACGTTTTGGCGATCCTGAAACGCAAATCATCTTGCCTCGTTTGACATCTGACTTTGCACAAAATATCACCGATATTTTGGATGGCCAAGAGCCAGCTATTACTTGGACGGACAAGGGTGTGACACTTGGCGTGGTTGTAGCCTCAAACGGCTACCCACTCGCTTATGAGAAGGGTGTCAAGCTTCCAGCAAAGACAGAGGGAGATATCATCACATACTATGCTGGAGCTAAATTTGCTGAAAATGGCCAAGACCTCCTCTCAAACGGAGGACGTGTTTACATGTTGGTCACAACAGCAGATACCGTCAAAGACGGCCAAAACATCATCTATAACGAACTCAACAAACAAAACACAGAAGGCCTCTTCTACCGAAACGATATCGGTAGCAAAGCAAACAAATAATCAGCGACCGTAGGTCGTAAAAGGCAAGCAAAAGCGAGCCAAACTAAGATAATGGTCGTCGTGGTGAGAAGACCATTATCAAAAAAGAAAAGGAAAAATTATGACTAAACCAGTAATTTCCATTATCATGGGCTCAAAATCCGACTGGGCAACCATGCAAAAAGCTGCTGAAGTCCTCGACAACTTCGGCGTCGCTTACGAAAAGAAAGTTGTTTCCGCCCACCGTACACCGGACCTCATGTTCAAACATGCCGAAGAAGCACGTAGCCGTGGCATCAAGGTCATCATCGCTGGTGCTGGTGGCGCTGCTCACTTGCCAGGGATGGTTGCTGCTAAAACAACCCTTCCAGTCATCGGTGTGCCAGTCAAATCACGTGCTCTTAGCGGTGTAGATTCGCTCTATTCTATCGTTCAGATGCCTGGTGGGGTTCCTGTCGCAACCATGGCTATCGGTGAAGCTGGTGCGACTAACGCTGCCCTCTTTGCCCTCCGTCTCCTCTCAGTAGAAGACAAGGCCATTGCAGATGCGCTTGCTAACTTTGCTGAAGAACAAGGAAAAATCGCAGAGGAGTCTACAAATGAGCTCAACTAAAACCATTGGTATCATCGGTGGTGGCCAGCTCGGTCAGATGATGGCTATCTCAGCTATCTACATGGGTCACAAGGTTATCACCCTTGATCCTGCAGCAGATTGTCCATCTTCTCGTGTGTCTGAGGTTATCGTTGCACCCTATGATGACGTAGATGCCCTTCGTCAGTTGGCGGACCGCTGTGATGTTCTCACTTATGAATTTGAAAATGTTGATGCTGACGGCCTTGACGCTGTTATCAAAGACGGTCAGCTCCCACAAGGAACAGACCTGCTTCGCATTTCGCAAAACCGTATCTTTGAGAAGGACTTTCTCTCAAACAAGGCTAAAGTGAGAGTTGTTCCTTACAAGGTCGTGACATCTAGCCTTGATTTGGAAGATATTGACCTTTCTAAAAAATACGTCCTCAAGACAGCGACAGGTGGTTACGATGGCCACGGTCAAAAAGTCATCACGTCATCTGACGATTTGGAAGAGGCAAATGCCCTTGCTAACTCAGCTGAGTGTGTCTTGGAAGAGTTCGTCAACTTTGATCTTGAAATTTCTGTCATCGTGTCTGGTAACGGCAAGGACGTGACAGTCTTCCCTGTTCAGGAAAATATCCACCGCAACAACATTCTTTCAAAAACCATTGTGCCTGCTCGCATTTCAGGAAGTTTAGCTGAAAAAGCCAAAGCCATGGCAGTGCGAATCGCTGAACAACTGAACCTTTCTGGAACTCTTTGCGTGGAAATGTTTGCGACCGCTGACGACATCATCGTCAATGAAATTGCGCCACGTCCACACAATTCTGGCCACTACTCCATCGAAGCCTGTGACTTCTCGCAGTTTGATACCCATATTCTCGGTGTTCTGGGAGCACCACTTCCAGCAATTCACCTCCATGCACCTGCTGTCATGCTCAACGTCCTCGGTCAACACGTCGAAGCAGCTGAGCGTTATGTCACAGAAAATCCAAGCGCCCACCTCCACATGTATGGTAAACTAGAAGCGAAGCACAACCGCAAAATGGGGCATGTGACTTTGTTTAGTGATGAACCAGATAGTGTGGTTGAGTTCGGGAAAGGAATTGATTTTTAGGTGAGAATAGCAATCCTAGGACTCGGAGTTATCGGGACCACTTACGCCTACGCTTTTCAAAAAGTAGGTCATAAAGTAGAACATGTCCTTAGAGATAGTAAGCGGAACAATGCTCCAAAATCTCTCTCAGTTGATTTGCTAGATGGTCGCTATCATTCCAAAGGTGAAAACAAACACGACACCTATGATGTTCATGTGGCGAAAGCTGATTCGGAATATGATTTTATTTTTCTGAGTGTGCGTCATGGTTTTGTCAAAGAAGCTGTGGAAACCTTGCGAAAAAATAATATCAAAGGCACCCTCGTTTTCTTCTGCAATTTCTGGAATACTCGAAAAGAGGTCCAAGAGTGGGCAGGAGATTACGACTATATTCTGGCTTTTCCGACAGCGGGCGGTCATATGCAGGAGGACCATTTGGATGGTGTCTTGTTCGACCATTTAATGTTAGAAGGTGAGCAAAAAGCAGACATTCCTAACTATGCTAATCTGACAGATTTATTGACTTCTGCAGATTTGAAGTGGGAAGTTCCTCATGATATGGTCGAGTGGATTTGGATTCACATGGCGATTAATGCGGGTGTTACTTCGACAGCTGCTCGTTCAGGAAATTTGGAAAATCCAGAACAGCTGGCTCTGAATTTGATGAATAGTTCTTCGGAATTATCATTGGCCATCAAGGCCATTCGAGAGGCTTTGAAAGTCGTAGAAGCGCGTGGCGTAAATTTGAAGCTTTATAAGGCAGAACTCTTGCCATACAAAATTCCCGCTTGGATTGCAGGAAAAGCCATGAAAGTCATGTTTGCGAAAAATGAGCTGACACGAAAAATTATGACCTTGCACAATGATAAACAGGACATCTTCTACTGTTGTCAAAGTGTTTATCAGACCGGTCAGGAGTTAGGTGTGAAGATGCCTATTCTGGAAGTAAATATGAAGGGCATTTCGATTTAGGAGGTTTTATGATTCAACTCATCGTTAATGCATTTGTTGAAAAAGATAAGACTGGAGCAGTCGTCGAAGTCTTGTATGCTAGTAGCAATCACGAAAAAGTGAGAGCAAAGTATGAAGAGCTAGTTGCACAATATCCTGAAAACTATTTAGCTATCTATGATGCCCCGCTGGATACAGATTTGAATACACTAGATCATTATCCATCTGTGTGGATTGGGAAAGAAGAATTTGAGTGAGCTCAGACTAAATTATTTGATAGATAGAAAAAGGGAGGGTGTATTCAAATAGTAAATAGTAATGAGAGGTAGAAAAAGGCTTATTATTGCAGAGATTGTCATGAAACAAGATAGGAGAATTTTATATGACGGGTTTTTGGGAAGATATGCGGGAAAGAATTATAGCAAATCAACAAGCTAAGCTAGATGATGCAGCATATAATGAGCGATTAGATAACATTGGAAAGGCTGCAACAGCTCTTTTGGAAGCTGGAATTGACGAGGAAAGAACAAAGGCACTACTTCAAAAGCATTGGGATCTTCGTCCCAGTGAGGCCCAAGATTTTATTGATTTTGTATATAAATATGTCCTAAAAACTAAAAAGGAAAAGTAGAATTGAGATTTCCTATGACATTATGATTAGAGAATTTATCACAGACTCAATCAGAATGTCATTATGTCATAGAAAAATTAAGTGTAAAGGAAGTGTTGATGCTAAGTTTTGTTAGGAGATTCTTTGAAATTGAGTCAGTAAAAGAGGATGCGGTTGATTATCAAAGTAGATTTCTCAATTATAAAAATATAGTTGAGAAATCTAATACATCTGAAAAAATAGTAGTAGTTAAAAATCTCTTATCGATTATAATAGAGTATTTAAATTTTGATGAAGCTATTCAAACTATTGAAACAATTCATGATGCACAAGATAATTCGTCAATTGAGACAATTTATAATATGCTTGCAGATAGAAATGATGTGACTATTGATGAAATAATTTGCGAAAAAATTCATCCGGATGATTTGAAGTTCTATCGTGATAAAACGATTAGAGAAGATGGTCCGATAAAAATAGCTATTAGAGAGTTTCCTATTTTATTGAATACTTGGAATTCTGATAGGATAATAAGAAACTTCAAAGACATAAATGATAACAATGTTTTTGATGGGGAACGTTACAGTAGTAATATAGAAAATCATTATATTTATCCTATGGATATTGCAGTTTGTAATGGAGCCAATCACTCACAATTTGCTGCGAGATTTCAACATGAAGGACAGACTGTTATAAAGGCTGTCTATAATTATTCAAATTTGTATGAAAATATATATTTTGATGGTTTAAATTATAGAAAGAAATTGGATGATTCAACTATTGCATTATCCTATGATAAAAAGCTAATTTTTTATTCGGGAGTTATTTTTGAACTTGGAAGATATTTATTGGAAGCTGAGTACCATAGGTTTTAGAAATATACACGGATATTCAGCATTAGTCCCATACTCCCAATCTTTACATAGAAAAATATAAATAAAAAGAAAGGAACAAGGGTACTCGTATTCACAAAAACTGAATACGGGCTACGGACTTGGTCAAAAAGATAGTTTTTCCTAGAAGCTGACGCTTCTTCGTCTAAACTCCTATTTTGACTTTGTCCGCTTAACGCCCTTAATATCTTAATTATGATCGAACGTTATTCACGCCCTGAGATGGCGAACATTTGGAGTGAAGAAAATAAATACCGTGCTTGGCTTGAGGTGGAAATCTTGTCTGACGAAGCATGGGCTGAATTGGGGGAAATCCCTAAAGAAGATGTGGCTTTGATTCGTGAAAAAGCGGGCTTTGACATCGACCGTATTTTGGAAATCGAGCAACAAACTCGTCACGATGTGGTTGCCTTCACACGTGCGGTTTCTGAGACTCTTGGTGAAGAGCGCAAGTGGGTTCACTATGGTTTGACGTCTACTGACGTGGTCGATACTGCCTATGGTTACCTCTACAAACAAGCCAACGATATCATCCGCAAGGATCTTGAAAACTTCCTCAACATCATCGCTGACAAAGCGAAAGAACACAAGTTCACTATCATGATGGGTCGTACCCACGGTGTGCACGCTGAGCCGACAACTTTTGGTCTTAAATTGGCGACTTGGTATAGCGAAATGAAACGAAACATCGAGCGTTTCGAGCATGCGGCTGCTGGTGTGGAAGCTGGTAAGATTTCTGGTGCAGTTGGTAACTTTGCCAACATCCCACCATTCGTTGAAAAATATGTCTGCGACAAGCTTGGTATCCGTGCCCAAGAAATCTCTACACAGGTGCTTCCTCGTGACCTTCACGCTGAGTACTTTGCGGTTCTTGCTAGCATCGCAACTTCTATCGAGCGTATGGCGACTGAGATCCGTGGTCTTCAAAAATCTGAACAACGTGAAGTGGAAGAGTTCTTTGCCAAAGGTCAAAAAGGATCTTCAGCAATGCCTCACAAACGTAACCCTATCGGTTCTGAAAACATGACAGGTCTTGCACGTGTTATCCGTGGTCACATGGTAACAGCCTATGAAAATGTTGCTCTTTGGCATGAACGTGATATCTCTCACTCATCAGCTGAGCGTATCATCACACCAGATACAACCATCTTGATTGACTACATGCTTAACCGTTTTGGAAATATCGTCAAGAACTTGACGGTCTTCCCAGAAAACATGATTCGCAACATGAACTCTACATTTGGTTTGATCTTCAGCCAACGTGCGATGCTTACTTTGATTGAAAAAGGCATGACGCGTGAGCAAGCTTACGACCTTGTTCAACCAAAGACTGCCCAATCATGGGATAACCAAGTAGACTTCAAACCACTTCTTGAAGCAGATCCAGAAGTAACATCACGTCTCACTCAAGAAGAAATCGACGAGATTTTCAACCCTGTTTACTATACTAAACGTGTTGATGAAATCTTCGAACGCATCGGTTTGGGTGACTAACCTAAACAAAATAGCAAAAAGCAGGTCTAGCCTGCTTTTTTTTTTTGATGGTGACATTTATGTCACTATTTTTGATTCCTTTTTAGCCTTATAATAGGGTCATCAAAGAAAACTATCAGAAAGGAGAAGTTAGCCATCTTAAAAGGACGACTTAGCTATTTACCGGAACTTAGTCTCTTAATAGTAAGTGTTGCTTATAATATCATCCGGATTATGAATGATATTGGTAGTCTTAAAGCACCGTCTTGGTTTTTAGATATGGATATTCCTAATGGGTGCTTACTATTACTTATTTTACTTATCGTTTTAAAAAGTGATGCAAGATAATAATTTCTTAAGTTACCTTTAAGCTTATTAAGATATATTATAACCATCCTAATAAAGCAGCTAGCTTTTGTGAGCTAGAGGTAAACATAATTTTTTCATAACAAATCTCCCCGAAGAAAGTCTTGAAATCTAGGCTTTTTTTGTTTTTTGAGTTTTATTAGGGTATTTTAAGAAAACACTTGAAAACCCTTCCAAAACAAGGTAATATAGTTATATAAAGATTCTATTGGACAAGCGGTCACCTTGGAGGATTAGGAAGAAGAGGTTGGGAAGCCTGTACAATCGTATCTTTTCAGTGGTCTCTGGACTGCTGTGAAAATCCCTTTGGGGATTTTTTTCTGCGATTTAAGGTTTCTTTAAGGTAGGGAGGTTATACTTTAAGTCTCCTAAATAACTTTTACTGAACCTTGTTCAGTAAGTCTCGTTGGCTTACACTTTTTGTAGAACAACGAACTTTTCTTTTTCATAATCTCCAAAAGAGCTCAACACCATGTGTTGGGTTCTTTTTTTGGTCACTAAAAAAACGCCCTTAGGCGTTTTAAATATGGCTTACATCTCGTCTGGAGCTTCAACACCGAGAAGGCGAAGGGCTTCTTTGAGGACTGTTGCTGTTGCGTAGCAAAGAGCCAAACGGCTGTCACGTTCTGGGCTTTCGTCCAAGATACGTATATGCGCATAGTATTTGTTGAAGGCTTGAGCCAAGCTGATAGCAAATTTAGCAACGATAGATGGTTCAAAGTTATCTGATGCACGGTTGATGATACGTGGGAAGTCTTGGATGAGTTTGATGATTTCCCAGCTTTCAACGTCGTTTAGGCTGTATGTGGCATCTGCAGATGGCGTGAAGTCAGCCTTGCGCAAGATAGATTGGATACGAGCGTGAGCATACTGTACGTAAGGTCCAGTTTCCCCCTCGAAGGATACCATGGCATCAAGGTCGAAGTCATAACCATTCATGCGGTCTGTTTTAAGGTCGTAGAACTTGATAGCTCCGACACCAACAGCGTGGGCAACAGCTTCCTTGTTAGGCAAGTTTGGATTCTTAGCTTCGATTTGAGCTTGAGCACGGTTAACAGCTTCAGCGATAGTTGGCTCAAGTAAGATAACGTTACCCTTACGAGTTGACAATTTCTTACCGTTCTTAGTTACAAGACCAAAGGCAACATGAGTCATATCGTCAGACCAGTCGTAGCCCATTTCTTTAAGAACAGCTTTCAACTGTTTGAAGTGGGCAGATTGTTCATTACCAACCACATAGATGGCTTTGGCAAAGTCGTAAGTACGTTTACGGTAGAGGGCAGCAGCCAAGTCACGTGTAATGTAGAGTGTTGCACCATCTGATTTTTTGATGAGGGCTGGGTGTTCGATACCGTATTTTTCAAGGTTAACCACTTGGGCACCTTGAGATTCTTGGAGAAGTCCTTTTTCTGTCAAGATGTCAACGACTTCGTCCATCTTATCATTGTAGAAAGCTTCACCGTTGTAGCTATCAAATGAAACACCAAGTTCATCATAGAGACGGTTGAATTCTACTAAGCTTTCGTCACGGAACCATTGCCAGAGGGCAGTTGCTTCCTCGTCACCAGCTTCCAATTTACGGAACCATTCACGAGCTTCTTCATCTACAGATGGGTCTTTTTCAGCTTCGGCATTGATACGCACATAAAGTTGAAGGAGTTCATTGATAGGGTTAGCTTTGACAGCTTCCTCGCTACCCCATTTCTTATAGGCAACAATCAGCATACCAAACTGTTTACCCCAGTCACCCAAGTGATTGATGCGGACTGGTTTGTAGCCTTGTTTAGCTACGATGTTGGCAAGAGCGTCAGCGATAACTGTTGAACGTAAGTGACCGATAGAGAAAGGTTTAGCGATGTTAGGACTAGACATATCAAAGGCAATGTTACGTCCGTGACCGATGTTTTGGTCAGCGTAGTGGCTGCCTTGAGCGATGACTTGTCCAAGAACGTCCGCTGAGATTTTTGATTTATCAAGGAAGAAGTTGATGTAAGGACCAACAGCTTCAACTTTTTCAAAGTTTGAAGCATCAATTTTTTCAGCGATGTCTGCTGCAATCATTTGAGGGGCCTTGCGCAAGACTTTAGCCAATGAGAAGGCAGGAAAGGCGAGGTCCCCCATGTCAGCATTTTTAGGGGTTTCAAGCAGATTTTGAATGTTTTCTTGTTCCAATTCGGGAACAACTTTGCCAATTTCTGCTGCAATGAGTTCTTTAGTATTCATAGGTACTCCATTTCAAATCTTGTCATTCATACCTATTTTACCATTATTTTAGTTAATAGGGTAGGGACAAGAAAGTATCTCTCAAGAAGTATTTCATGAAAAAATACAAAAATTCTGTTATAATATGCAAGGAATATACATAAAAAGAGGAAAGATAATGAAGAGAGATCGTCAAGCTGTTATCAAACAGATGATTTCAAGAGATAAGATTGGGACACAAGAGGAAATTAAGCAACGCCTAGAGGCGGAAGGTATCACGGTTACACAGGCTACCTTGTCACGTGATTTGCGTGAGATTGGCCTGTTGAAGCTTCGTGATGAGGAAGGTAAACTTTACTATAGTTTGTCTGAGCATGTGCTTTCAAGTTTGGATCCTACGGTTAAGGACTATGTCAAATCAGTTTCCCGTGCCCAGTTTATGCTGGTTCTCCATACAGAATTGGGTGAAGCAGATGTTTTGGCTAACCTGATTGATAGTGACGGCAATCCTGAAATTTTAGGAACCGTTGCTGGCGCAGATACCCTATTGGTAATCTGTAAGGACGCAGTGGTTGCTGAAAGATTGGAAAGTGAGTTTCACTGATGAAGACTCCTCATCAGAATTTCCAAAAAGCCAAAGAAGAGTTAATCGACCTCCTCAAAAACCATGAGGCGGTTCTTGCTTTTCAAGAGGCTGAGAAAGCTATTGGACAGATTCCTCAGATTAGTTATCTGGCTGGACAGATGAAGGCCTATCAACAAGAAGCGGTGCTTTTTCAAAAAATTGAGAAACAACGTGCCTATGAGGAGGCAGGTGAGCAGGCAGATTTGATTCAGAATGAGTTGGAAAATTTGCCCATTGTTCAGGATTACCGTCAAAAGATGCAGGATGCCAGTGACTTGATTCAATATGTGACCAAGTCTATCGAAGAAAAGATTAACGAGGAGTTAAGACATGGCTAAGGAAAAAATATCTCCAGGAATGCAGCAGTATTTGGATATCAAGGAAAATTATCCAGATGCTTTTTTGCTGTTTCGGATGGGGGATTTTTACGAATTATTTTACGATGATGCCGTTAAGGCTGCTCAAATTTTGGAAATTAGCCTAACCAGTCGTAATAAGAACGCAGATAATCCCATTCCTATGGCAGGTGTTCCTTATCATTCGGCTCAAGCATATATTGATGTCTTGGTTGAGATGGGCTACAAAGTAGCCATTGCTGAGCAGATGGAGGACCCTAAACAGGCTGTTGGCGTGGTTAAGCGTGAGGTAGTTCAGGTTATCACGCCAGGGACAGTGGTTGACAGCTCTAAACCTGATAATGCCAACAATTTCTTAGTAGCCATTGACAAGGCTGGAAGTCGATTCGGCCTGGCCTATATGGATGTGTCAACGGGTGAATTTTTTGCGACAGAGTTGGATGATTTTAGTTCAGTTTGCAGTGAAATTCAGAATCTTAAGGCACGTGAAGTAGTCGTTGGGTATGATTTACCTGAAGCTGATGAACAAGTTTTGGTGAAGCAACTCAACCTGCTTCTCTCCAAGGAAACAGAGGTTTACGATGATGTCCACTTGATTGACACTAGCTTGACAGATTTGGAAAGCAGTGTGGCTGGTAAACTTCTCCAGTATGTGCACCGTACTCAGATGCGAGAGCTCAGTCATTTACAAAAGGCTCAGCACTATGAGATTAAGGATTACTTGCAGATGTCCTATGCGACCAAGTCAAGTTTGGATTTACTTGAAAATGCTAGAACGGGCAAGAAACACGGATCTCTTTTCTGGCTCTTGGATGAAACCAAGACAGCTATGGGAATGCGTCTCTTGCGAACTTGGATTGATCGTCCTTTAGTGAATCAAGCCACTATCACCGAGCGTCAGAATATTATCCAAGTTTTCTTGGACAATTTCTTTGAGCGTAGTGACTTGACTGAGAGTCTAAAAGGTGTTTACGATATTGAGCGCCTGGCCAGTCGTGTTTCCTTTGGCAAGGCTAATCCAAAAGATTTGATTCAGCTATGTCATACTTTGGCTCAAGTACCGGTGATTAAGGCGATTTTGGAGTCTTTTAATGACGATGCCTTGTCACGTCTTTTACAAGAGTTAGATGCTCTGCCAGAATTAGAGAGTTTGATTCGGTCGGCTATTGATCCTGATGCCCCTGCAACCATTACAGAAGGTGGCATTATCCGTGCTGGTTTTGATGAGACCTTGGACAAGTATCGCAAGGTGATGAGTGAGGGAACGTCATGGATCGCAGATATCGAAGCCAAGGAACGTGAAGCGTCTGGTATTACAACACTAAAGATTGATTATAACCGTAAAGATGGTTATTACTTCCATGTGACCAACTCTAACCTTAGCTTGGTTCCTGACCATTTCTTCCGCAAGGCAACCCTGAAAAATTCAGAGCGCTTTGGAACTGCTGAGTTGGCTAAGATAGAAGGTGAAATGCTTGAGGCGCGTGAAAAATCATCAACGCTGGAATATGATATTTTCATGCGTGTCCGTGAGCAGGTTGAACGCTATATTGACCGTTTGCAATCTTTGGCTAAGGCTATTGCGACAGTCGATGTGCTTCAGAGTCTAGCTGTTGTAGCAGAGACTAATCATTATGTTCGTCCTGTGTTCAATGATGAGCATCGTATTGTTATTGATCAAGGCCGTCATGCAGTGGTTGAGAAGGTTATGGGCGTTCAAGAATACATTCCAAACACCATTACCTTTGACAGTCAGACCAATATTCAGCTCATCACAGGACCAAATATGAGTGGTAAATCCACCTATATGCGTCAGTTAGCCTTGTCAGTAGTTATGGCTCAGATGGGGTCTTACGTGCCAGCAGATAGTATTGACTTGCCAGTTTTTGATGCTATCTATACACGTATTGGTGCTGCAGATGATCTGATTTCAGGTCAGTCGACCTTCATGGTTGAGATGATGGAGGCTAATCAGGCCATTAAGCGGGCGACACCTAATTCCTTGATTATTTTTGATGAGTTGGGACGTGGGACAGCTACCTATGATGGTATGGCCTTAGCTCAGTCTATTATTGAGTTTATTCATGACAAGGTGGGGGCTAAGACCATGTTTGCTACCCATTATCATGAGTTGACAGCCCTGTCAAACAGTTTGACACACCTTGTAAACGTTCATGTGGCGACACTTGAAAAGGACGGTGAAGTGACTTTCCTTCACAAGATTGTCGATGGACCAGCCGACAAATCTTATGGTATTCATGTAGCTAAGATTGCAGGTTTACCAGCAGATTTACTGGAACGTGCTGACACCATCTTGACACAACTAGAGGGCGATACAGTTACCATCCAACCTCAGGAAAAGGTATCGCCTCAAGAGAAATCTGCCACTGAAACGCATGTCAACGAGCAAATCTCTCTCTTTGATGATTTTACTGAAAATCCAGTTCTTCAAGAGTTGCGTGATTTAGATATTTACAACATGACACCTATGCAGGTCATGATGGCTGTAGCAGATTTAAAACAGAAACTATAAAAGAAGCTTGTCAATTGACAGGCTTCTTGTCTTTTATAGGTGTTTCAATTCTTGGTTGAGTTGTTCAATATCCTTTTTCATTTTCCAATAAGAGAAGACCCAAACGAGGAGATAGATAAGGCTGAATTCAATGACTAGCTCCAAGTAGAAAGTTAAACGTAGAGGGAACCATCCGCTGAGGGTAGCTAGTGGAATGAAACCTAGACAGGTCAAGGCGTAGTGAGTGAGGGTTGCACGAAGCAAACTCCATTCAGCTTTACGGAAAATATAACTAGCGATTTCAAAAAGAATACCGATAGCAAACCAAGTGATGAGGCAGTAGGCCAATACTATAGATCCGTGAACCTGATGTGACGTCATCCATTGTCCAATGGCTGAGTGAGGATTTAGAGGCATGTAGCTTGGTGCCCAGATAAGGGACATAATCATAGATACAGCTAATCCAATAAGGATGCCACTTGTGCCTGATTTAAAAAATTGTTTTTTCATTGTAATTTCTCCTTTATTGCTTTGAGGTAACGGCGTGATGAGTAGGTAGTTTCCTTGTTTTTAAGGTGAATTTCTACGAGGCCGTTAGGGGTGATGTTGAAGCGTTCAATTTCTTTGAGGTTGACAATCTCTGATTGTGAAATTTTGATAAAGTAAGATGGCAGTTTTTCTAAAACTTGATAGAGACGTAAGCCTAAGGGGTACTCTCCTTGAATAGTTTCAGCTAGAACTTGTCGATTTTCGATGTAAATTCTGGAAATAGCTTTGGGTTCGATAAGATAAGTTTCTCCATCTTTTTTTCCTTTGAGTCGGTGGTTGTCATCCAAACTTTCGACAAACTCGACGACTTGCTGAATCTTTGGCGTCCGACTAGGTGCCTGAATCTGCAACGTCTCTTCTTGAAATACCGAGTCAATCTGAACTTTTATTTTCATAACTATCCTTTCTTGTTTGTAATTGAGGAGGCCTCCTCCCTTTCACACCTTTATTAAACACTATTTACTAGTCCACAGCAATAGCGTTTGTCTATGTGGTCCCATATGGTGTCTAAGTGGTTGAAAATATTTTAGAAAACCCCTATACTTAATGAAAACGTACTGACGAGGTAATCACATGAAATCTATAATGAAATGGTTAGCAGGAATTTTTCTTGCCTGCAGTCTGATTTTGAGTTTTTTTACACCTTTTGAAAAGGCACTAACACTGAACCTGCTCTTGCTTTATTTCTTTGTTAAGCAGTTTATGGATTCTACAAGCTCGCCTAAAACCTACCAATGGATTTTCCAAATCATCTACCTCTTGATTTTTTCTGGGCTCATTTGGTTCAACCTTCGTCATGGGGATATGATTGTTATAGCCACAGCCTTATCTTGGCTAACAGTTGTGTGTGAGTTGTGGCTTTATAGTAAGCATAAGTAACAGTCAGCACCAGTGAATGTATCAACCTTTTAGAAGGGAGAAAAAATAATTATGCCAAAAATCATCGAATTGCCTGAAGTTCTAGCCAATCAGATTGCTGCTGGAGAGGTCGTAGAGCGACCAGCTAGTGTAGTTAAAGAGCTGGTGGAAAATGCTATTGATGCAGGCAGCACCCAGATTACTATTGAAGTTGAAGAATCAGGCCTCTCAAAAATTCAAATTACAGACAATGGCGAAGGAATGGCTCAATCTGATGTAGCTATGAGTTTGCGCCGTCATGCAACAAGTAAAATTAAAAATCAAGGAGACCTCTTTCGTATTCGAACTCTTGGTTTTCGAGGTGAGGCCCTGCCATCAATAGCTTCTATCAGTCATCTTACCATTGTGACGGCGGCTGATGGAGAAGCCTATGGGACTAAACTGGTTGCCAAGGGTGGGGAAATTGAGAGTCAGGATCCTATTTCAACACCAGTTGGAACAAAGATTACCGTTGAAAACTTATTTTATAATACCCCAGCTCGTCTCAAGTATATGAAGAGTTTACAGGCTGAGTTGGCTCATATTGTCGATGTTGTCAATCGTCTGAGTCTAGCTCATCCCGAAGTTGCCTTCACCTTGCTTAATGACGGTCGTCAGTTGACACAGACCTCAGGTACTGGAGACCTCCGTCAAGCGATTGCTGGGATTTATGGTTTGACAACGGCTAAAAAAATGATGGAAATTTCAAATTCTGACCTTGATTTTGAAGTTTCTGGCTATGTTAGTCTCCCTGAGTTGACCCGTGCGAATCGTAACTACATCACGATTCTCATTAACGGACGTTATATAAAAAACTTCCTACTTAACCGTGCTATTTTTGATGGTTATGGTTCTAAACTCATGGTAGGGCGCTTCCCTATTGCGGTTATTGATATTCAGATTGATCCCTACTTGGCTGATGTCAATGTTCACCCAACAAAGCAGGAAGTACGTATCTCTAAAGAAAAAGAGCTCATGGCTCTTATCAGCTCTGCCATTGCTCAAAGCCTTAGAGAGCAGGATTTGATTCCTGATGCCCTTGAAAATCTAGCCAAGTCTAGTACTAGAGGTGCAACTAAGCCGGTTCAAACCAGTCTTCCACTCAAACAAACCAATCTTTACTATGATAGCAGTCGTAATGATTTCTTTGTCAAACCAGAGACAGTTCAAGAGGATATCAAACCTCTTGTATCAGAGTCAGAGTCTCCAGTTTCATCGGTAGAAAACAAACCGCAACCATCTGTTAAACAAGCACAACGTTCAGCAGATGAAAGTGATAGTGAACACGAAAAACTTGATTATAAAAACAAGTCGAAAATGAAGCGCATGCTTGAAAATCTGGACAATGAGGAAACCTCAACCTTCCCTGAGTTGGAGTTTTTTGGTCAAATGCATGGAACCTATCTCTTTGCTCAAGGACAAGGTGGACTTTACATCATTGACCAGCATGCTGCCCAAGAACGTGTTAAGTATGAGTACTATCGCGAAAAGATTGGTGAGGTTGACAGTAGTTTACAACAGCTCTTGGTTCCCTATCTCTTTGAATTTTCAGGGGCAGATTACATTAGTTTACAAGAAAAAATGCCTCTTCTTAACCAGGTTGGTATCTATTTGGAGCCTTATGGGAATAACACCTTCATTCTTCGTGAACATCCTATCTGGATGAAGGAAGAAGAGATTGAATCTGCAGTCTATGAGATGTGCGACATGCTTCTTTTGACGAATGAAGTGTCTGTCAAAACCTACCGTGCTGAGTTAGCCATCATGATGAGTTGTAAACGTTCAATCAAGGCCAATCATGCTCTCGATGATTACTCTGCGCGTGACCTTCTAGTACAGCTTGCACAGTGTAAAAACCCCTACAATTGTCCTCACGGACGTCCTGTACTTGTCAACTTTACAAAGTCTGATATGGAAAAAATGTTCCGTCGAATTCAAGAAAATCATACCAGTCTACGTGACCTAGGGAAGTATTAAAACTTTTTTTCGTCTTACTTTACGAATAGGAACGTTAGATTTATAATAGTGATGAAGACAAGGAATCTTCTAATGTTTTAGCACATCATTGTAGGATGATTGACTGATTTTTAAGTTAGGAGGTAGAGTGATGAGACACCTAACAAAAACTAATAAACACTTTTTACTTGTTGGCTTAACATTTTTAGCGACTAGCTTGATTTTCTATATTTTGGCTTGGTTAGGTCGACCAAGTTTGGAGAATGCCCTAGTAAATGTTTCTAGCATTGCCTTTACTTTAGGCGTTGTAACATATATTCTATTAGGTCTAAAGATGATTACAGATACTTTAAAGACGAGTAGTCATCCTTAAAATGGAGCAAACAGAATCCACTTTCGAGTGGATTTTTTGTTACAATAGTACAGCAGTGCTTGAGATGACAAATAAACACTCAAGACAATTATCTTATAAGTATAAAATAACAAAGCAATCCATTGAAGATACTAACGAGAAAGGAAATCACACGCTATGTATGATTACATCAAGGGAACTCTAGTGAAAATTACTGCCAAGTATATTGTTATAGAAGCAAACGGCCTAGGTTATATTGTCACTGTAGCGAACCCATATAGTTTTTCTGACCAGATGAATCAGACTATCCAAGTTTACCTTCATCAGGTTATTAGGGATGACGCCCACCTTCTTTTTGGTTTCCATACTGAAGATGAAAAAGAAGTCTTCCTTAGGCTTATTTCAGTTTCTGGAATAGGTCCGACGACTGCTCTAGCCATTGTTGCTGTAGATGATAATCAAGGCTTGGTGGCTGCCATTGATAATAGTGACATCAAGTACCTGATGAAGTTTCCAAAGATTGGTAAAAAGACAGCCCAGCAAATGGTTTTGGACTTGGCAGGGAAATTTGCAGAGTTACCAACAGAAACGACCAAGACGACACCAAGTCAACCTGAAGGAAATCATCAGTTGGATGAGGCTATGGAAGCTTTGCTTGCTCTAGGTTATAAAGCTGCAGAACTTAAGAAAATCAAAGCCTTCTTCGAAGGTACTAATGAAACGGCAGAGCAATACATTAAATCAGCTCTTAAGATGTTGATGAAATGAGGTAAGCAATGGTCAATCGTTGTCGTTGGGTTCCAACAAACAATAAATTATATTGTGATTATCATGACAAGGAGTGGGGAAAGCCTATTGGTGACGATCAAAAACTTTTTGAGCTACTTTGCTTAGAAAGTTATCAGTCAGGACTTTCTTGGTTAACTGTTTTAAATAAACGTCAGGCCTTTAATCGTGTTTTTCATAACTATGATATTGAGCGTGTTGCCCAGTTTAGCCTAAGTGAACTTGAAGAAGCGCTTCAAAATCCGGATATTATTCGTCACAAACTTAAGCTAGAAGCAACCGTAAATAATGCCAAACAAGTACTAAAACTCCAAGATGAATTTGGCTCCTTGTCCCATTATTTTTGGCAGTTCTTTGACGGAAAGCCCTTGGTAAATAATGTTCCCACATATAAGGACGTCCCATCATCGACTGATTTATCCCAACAGATTGCCAAAAATCTAAAAAAGAGAGGGTTCAAATTTTTAGGACCGACTACTATATATTCATTTTTACAAGCCGCAGGATTTGTGAATGATCATGAAAATAACTGTGACTTCAAATAAATGAGTGGATTTGATTGACAAGACGAGGAAAACATGTTAGTTTATAAACGAACATGTTTTTGAGATTATTTTACGAATAGTAATATAGGTGAACCAATGAAAGCTGAATTGATTGCAGTAGGAACCGAAATCCTAACCGGGCAAATCACCAATACCAATGCCCAATTTTTATCTGAGAAACTAGCTGAACTAGGAATCGATGTATATTTTCACACCGCAGTAGGTGATAATGAAAACCGCCTACTCTCAGTTCTTGATCAGGCTAGTCAACGTAGTGATTTAGTTATTCTTTGTGGTGGACTTGGCCCTACTGAGGATGACTTAACCAAGCAAACCCTAGCTAAGTTCTTAGGAAAAAAACTTGTTTTTGATGAGGAGGCAAGTAAAAAGCTGGACAGTTTCTTTGCTACTCGCCCTAAACACACACGAACGCCTAATAATGAACGTCAAGCGCAAATTGTTGAGGGGGCTATCCCCTTGCAAAATCCTACAGGTCTTGCAGTTGGAGGCGTCATTACTGCTCAAGGGGTGACCTATGTAGTCTTACCTGGTCCACCAAGTGAACTCAAACCTATGGTGAATCAGGAACTTGTTCCAGCACTTACTGAGAATCACGCAAGTCTTTATTCGAGAGTCCTAAGATTCTTTGGCGTTGGAGAAAGTCAATTGGTGACTATTCTGAAGGATTTTATTGTTAACCAAACAGATCCAACCATAGCTCCATACGCTAAAGTGGGGGAAGTAACACTTCGCTTGTCTACAAAGGCTTCTTCACGAGAAGAAGCAGATCAAAAACTAGATGTTTTAGAAAAACAAATTCGTTCTACTAAAACTCTAGATGGCAAATCCTTATCTGATTTTATTTATGGGTATGGAGAGTCTAATAGTTTAGCCTTTGAAGCTTTTCGTTTGCTTAAGAACCATGGCAAGACTATCACTGCAGCTGAAAGCCTAACAGCAGGTTTATTTCAGGCTAGTATTGCTGATTTTTCAGGAGCCTCACAAGTATTTAAAGGCGGCTTTGTTACTTACAGCATTGAAGAAAAATCTAAAATGTTGGATATTCCCTTGTCGCAACTAGAAAAACATGGTGTTGTCAGTCATTTTACTGCAGAAAAAATGGCTGAAGGTGCCCGAGCTAAAACAGATAGCGATTACGGAATTGCACTTACCGGTGTAGCTGGACCAGATTCATTAGAAGGACACCCAGCAGGTACAGTATTTATTGGTATTGCTGATAGGAATCAAGTAAGGTCAATCAAGGTTGTTATAGGTGGAAGAAGTCGTTCTGACGTTAGATATATTAGTACCCTCTATGCCTTTAACCTAGTTCGCCAAGCTTTATTACAAGAGACAACTTGATTTAAGTTTGTCTTTAACTATAGAAAGAAGAGGAAAATAAGTGGCTAAGAAAACAAAGAAAACAGAAGAAATTACAAAGAAATTTGGAGATGAGCGTCGTAAAGCACTTGATGATGCTTTGAAGAATATTGAAAAAGATTTTGGTAAGGGTGCAGTTATGCGTCTTGGTGAGCGTGCAGAGCAGAAGGTTCAGGTTATGAGCTCAGGCTCGCTAGCTTTGGATATTGCTCTTGGTGCAGGTGGTTATCCTAAAGGTCGTATTATCGAAATTTACGGACCAGAATCATCAGGTAAAACGACTGTAGCCCTCCATGCTGTTGCTCAGACGCAAAAAGAAGGCGGAATCGCTGCCTTTATCGATGCAGAGCATGCCCTTGACCCTGCTTATGCGGCAGCACTAGGTGTTAATATCGATGAGCTTCTTTTGTCACAACCTGATTCAGGTGAGCAAGGTCTCGAAATTGCAGGTAAGCTGATTGACTCTGGTGCAGTTGATTTGGTTGTTGTTGACTCAGTTGCGGCCTTGGTACCACGTGCAGAAATTGATGGAGATATTGGTGACAGTCATGTTGGGCTTCAAGCGCGTATGATGAGTCAAGCCATGCGTAAGCTATCTGCATCTATTAATAAAACAAAAACAATTGCTATCTTCATTAACCAATTGCGTGAAAAAGTTGGTATTATGTTTGGTAATCCAGAAACAACACCTGGTGGACGTGCTCTGAAATTCTATGCATCAGTACGTCTTGATGTACGTGGAAATACGCAAATCAAAGGGACTGGTGATAAAAAAGACCAAAATGTTGGTAAGGAAACTAAAATCAAGGTTGTCAAAAACAAGGTTGCCCCACCATTTAAAGAAGCCTTTGTCGAAATTATGTATGGTGAAGGGATTTCACAAACAGGTGAGCTTGTAAAAATCGCTAGTGATTTAGGAATTATTCAAAAAGCCGGAGCATGGTTCTCATATAATGGAGAGAAGATTGGTCAAGGATCTGAAAATGCGAAAAAATATTTGGCAGATCATCCAGATATTTTTGAAGAAATTGATCATAAAGTACGTGTACACTATGGTTTGATTGAACCAGATGAAGAGGATAGTGTTGAAGAAGCACAAGTTGAAGAAACATCTGATGAACTTGTTTTAGACCTTGATTCAACCATTGAAATTGAAGAATAAGTGTAAAAGAGCCGAAGAGCTCTTTTTTTCTTTGATTTTATGTGACTTTAAGTCCGTTTCGCTCCGAAGGTGCGAAACAGATAAACCACCCGCTATGCGGGTGCGCATCGAAGGTTATACCGTCATAACAAAAAACTCCAAACGAGTTACAATATAGGTGTTCAAGCCAATTGTAAAGCGGAAGGAGTTAAGGCTATGGCGCAAAAAGCTCACAGTTTATCACATACAAAATGGATGTGTAAGTACCACATTGTATTTACACCTAAGTATAGACGAAAAATAATCTATAATCAATATAGGAGTAGTCTGGGAGAGATTTTTCATAGACTATGCCAATATAAAGGCGTTGAAATAATAGAAGGCCACTTAATGCCAGATCATGTCCATATGTTAGTAAGTATTCCACCACGAATGAGTAGCTAGTTTTATGGGATATTTAAAAGGTAAAAGTGCATTAATGATGTTTGATAAACACGCCAATTTAAAATATAAATTTGGGAACAGACATTTTTGGGCAGAAGGTTATTATGTAAGTACGGTAGGACTTAATGAAGCCACAATTAAGAAATATATTCAGGAACAAGAGAAGCATGATGTCGCTTTGGATAAATTAAGCGTGAAAGAATATGAAAATCCCTTTAGGGATAATGGTAAGTAATGCGAATGCCTCTTTGAGAGGCTTGTGACGAGTCAAAAGCAATAAGGCTTGAACAAAGTGAAAGCCAGCGTCTTTAGGCGCTGGCTGGTATTATGGGCTTATAGCCCTTGATCAAACCACCCGTTAGACGGGTGGTTTTGACTTTAATCTAAGTAAAAAAAATCTATGATAATTGAAAAAGTCCCCTTAGATTCAAAATAGGTCGCTAGACCGATTTCTTAAACTAAGGACAATGATAAGATAATAGTATCATGTGACAGAAAGAGAGAATTAACATGATTAAGATTTATACAATCTCAAGTTGTACAAGTTGTAAAAAAGCAAAAACATGGTTGAACAACCATCAACTTCCTTATAAAGAACAAAACCTTGGTAAAGAACCACTTACAAAAGAAGAAATCTTAAACATCCTATCAAAAACAGAGAATGGTGTTGAGAGCATTGTTTCATCAAAAAATCGCTATGCTAAAGCTCTAAATTGTGATATCGACGAGCTCAGTGTTAGTGAAGTGATTGATTTGATTCAAGAAAACCCAAGAATCTTGAAAAGTCCAATCTTAATTGATGATAAGAGATTGCAAGTGGGTTATAAAGAAGATGACATCCGTGCGTTCTTACCGCGCTCAATACGAAATGTCGAAAATTCACAAGCACGCATGCGAGCAGCTCTATAAAAAATGAAAAAAGGAGATACTAGAGATCTTCTTTTTGCTTTCACTTATTGCATAGAAAATAAGTATTGACATTGGTTCACAAACTTGATAGACTAATAAAGTCTCAAGGAAATTGTTCAGTAACTGAAAAAAGTTTGAAAAAAACTTTAAAAAAGTTATTGACAAGACAAGTCAGAGATGATATTATAGATTAGCTGTTTCGGAAGGAGCAGCCAACACCAAGAAGTGAAAAAAACTTCGAAAAAAGTGTTGACAAGTCATTCTAGA
>NZ_JAQFJM010000015.1:0-35950 GCF_030440125.1 Streptococcus sp. SS4
GATTTATTCTTGTAAATTGACAGGTTATAATTTCTTCTATCATAACCCTGCACTTGGTTTCTTATTCAGTTCTCAAAGGTCTTTGTCTCTCTTAAGACAACTCCTATATTCTAGCAAATCTAGAATGACTTGTCAACACTTTTTTCGAAGTTTTTTTCACTTCTTGGTGTTGGCTGCTCCTTCCGAAACAGCTAATCTATAATATCATCTCTGACTTGTCTTGTCAATAACTTTTTTAAAGTTTTGGAACCTTTTCAAGTTTGTGGCAAGTCTGTTAAGACAACTTTTATATCTTATCACCCATATCAATACTTGTCAATAGGTTTTTTCAAAAAAAATAAAGCAGTACAATTATGTACTGCTAAATAAATTATTTAAAAATTTCTTTTACTTGCATTATAACCATATTTTTCAATGAAATCTTGGCGGAACTCAAGCAAATTGTCATCTATAATAGCTTGTCGTACTTTGGCCATTAAGTTTACCAAGAAGTAGAGATTATGATAACTAGTCAGGCGAATTCCAAACGTTTCATCTGCTTTCAACAAATGTCTCACATAAGCACGTGTGTAATTCTTACATGTATAACAATCACACTCAGGATCTATAGGGCTAAAATCTTCTGCATACGCCGCATTTTTAACCACAAGACGTCCTTGACTCGTCATACAAGTTCCGTTACGAGCAATTCGTGTTGGGAGAACACAATCATACATGTCAACACCACGAATAACACCATCAATTAAACTATCTGGTGCCCCTACACCCATAAGATAACGTGGTTTATTCTCAGGAAGTAAAGGTACAGTAAAGTCTAGAACTGCATTCATCTCTTCATGAGTTTCTCCTACTGCAAGACCTCCAATTGAGTAACCTGGAAAATCCATGGAAACCAAATCCTGTGCAGACTGTCTGCGAAGATCTTCAAAACCTGCTCCCTGCACAATTCCAAATAGGCCTTGATCATGTGGGCGACGGTGTGCTTTTAGCCCTCGTTCTGCCCAACGACTTGTCCGTTCAATAGAATTTTTCACATAATCGTATGGTTGGTAAAATTGAGGACATTCGTCAAAGCTCATCATAATATCTGAACCGAGATTATTCTGAATCGAGATTGCTTTTTCAGGAGATAAAAACATCTTACTTCCATTAAGGTGATTTTTAAATGTTACACCTTCTTCAGAAATATTGCGTTTTTCTGCCAATGAATAAACTTGGAAACCACCGCTATCTGTAAGAATCGCTTGGTCCCAATTCATGAATTTATGGAGTCCTCCAGCTTTAGCAACGAGCTCATCACCAGGTCTTAGCCATAAATGATAGGTATTGGCCAAAATAATTCCTGAACCCATCTGTTTTAATTCTTCAGGGGATTGCGTTTTTACTGTAGCTTGGGTGCCTACAGGCATAAACATCGGCGTTGGAAAAGTTCCATGAGGCGTGATAATTTCCCCCAGGCGCGCTCCTGTGTGTTTTTCTTTCTTTATAAGACGATATTTAATAGGAAAATCAGTCATTTATACTCCTTACATTAGGAAAAACAGCCCTAAGTATTTTTTAGTCAGTGGTCATTATCCACAACCGCTTTAGTTTATCAAAAATCACAAGAATTGTCAGCTCTATATTTTCAAACTCTCGATGAATACCATCAAACACCAATACTAACATTCATAGCAAACAAAAAAACAACAGTCTCGAGCACTGTTGCTTTCAATAACGTCTTATGCTGAAAGAACTTTACGTCCTTTACGACGACGAGCTGCAAGAACACGACGTCCGTTTTTAGTTGACATACGGTGACGGAATCCGTGTTTACGTTGACGACGGATTTTACTTGGTTGATAAGTACGTTTCACGTTGAATACCTCCTGATAGATTTTCGTATTCGTTTAGCCGGCTATTTTTGATCAGTTACTAAACATACCATACTATTTTATAGCAATAGCTTAATCTTGTCAAGAATTACTTAGATATTAATTTTATTATATCTTTGAAACCCTTAGGCTGGTGATAATTGTAGACCACATTACTATCCCTATATCATCGCTTGCTCATAACCTTCTTGCTATTTTAGCTATTTTCTTGAGCACCTCTTTTCGCTTATGGTCACCCATATACTCAACAGGTGAAATCTGGGTAACTTTGACCGATTTAATACCACAAGGTTTCAGGACTTGAAATTTTAGAACTTTGCTATAATCTTGAACTAAAGGTAGAACTATCTTTGGTGTATTGTGGGTTGTAATAATCCAAGCTTTCCCAGTCAGTTTACCATCCAATCCACGGGGTGTATTTTCATAGGCAAAACTAGCAGCAAAGACGCGTTCAATAAATCCTTTCAGGATAGCCGGCATTCCACTCCACCAAATTGGAAAAATAAAAATCAACTGATCTGCCCAAATTATTAAATCTCGATAGTCTTTCATAGCTACATCGTGCGCTAGGTCTCTTCTCCTATGCGTTGTATCAAAGCGTAAAACAGGATCGAACCGCTCTTTATACAAATCTAGAACCTTTAACTCATGTTTAGACGATAAATTCTCCTTGACTGTCTCTAGTATAGAGGCATTGTAGCTCTTGTCGTTTGGATGTGCGTAGATAATTAAGGTTTTCATTGTTTAGCTCCTTTAACGTAGATGTCTAACATAGTACTAACAGTCTCTTCAATAGTGTTACTATTGAAATTATCACCAATAGGACTCCTTACCAAAACAGCTAATCCAGTAATAAAACTCCAGATATGAACTAATATTTCTGTCTCACTACCAGAAATGTTCATTTCACTTTTTAGCTTCAAAACCACACTCTTAAAGTGCTCAAATCCTGGTAAATGGGCATTAACAGAGATACTGTTCTGGGTTAGTTCCATATAATTGAAAGGAAACTTAATAAATAAGGCCTCAAAACTGTTTGTTTCTTTTTGAGCAAATTCCACAAAATTACACCCCATTAATACTAATTGATCCCTTACATCAAGAGAAGAGTCTATTCCTTGTGTCAGATACTTCAAAAAGATCTCGGATAAACGCTCTAAAACCACCTGAAGATATACACCCTTATTTTCAAAGTGCTTATAGGGTGCTCCATGGGTGATCCCGCATCTTTGAGCCACCGTTCGGATAGATAGTTGATCGATCCCTCTTATTCTTATCTCCTCAATTCCTGTTGTAATTAACTTTTCCTTCAATTCAGCAGTATTACGTTTCATTTTGACTCCTTTTTGCATATAAGTAGACAGCGATTACTTTTTATTAAAAGTATACACTGTCTACCTTTAATTGTCAAAAAAAACTAGCCTTCAAATAAGACTAGTTTCTGTAAGCAATAACGCTATTCTAATTATACTTTTGTCACAACAACGTAACGATTAGGATCGTCCCCTTCCGAGTGACTTTCAACCCCTTCAATTTGAGAAAGTGCCTTATGGATAATTTTTCGTTCGCTATTCGTCATTGGATCCATAACATACTCTCGGCCTGTTTCTTTTACTTTAGCTGCCGTTTTTTCTGCTAAATCAATCAAAGTCTCTGTGCGTTGCTCCAAATAATCACGAACATTAAGAACAACACTAAAGCGTTTAGAATGACGATCGTGCAAATAATTTTGCGCTAAAAGTTGTAAAGACTTGAGAACCTTGCCATGATAACCGATAACACGACCAGGCTGGTCTGTTTCAATCTGAATGATAATATTGCGACGATTGTGACTAACCTCTAGGCTAGCATCAACATCCATTTCATAGATAATTTTTTCAAGATAAGATAAAACATCATCTGCAGCTGCTTGAATATCTTCTAAATTATTTTCAGAAGAATCATCTGAACTAAACTCAGATGCCACAAAAGCACTGAAATCTCCTTCTGAAGTTTCCAGAGTCTGAACTTGAGCAACTGGTTCTAGTTGAGGTTCAAGCGAACTTGCCATAAATTCTGTAGCATCCTCTTCTGATGACTCACGTTTAACAGATAGAGGAATAATTGTTGCCTTTGGTTGCTCCTGTTTCTTATCTGTCAACTCTTCACCAAGGGGCTCTGTAGACACTGGTTGCTTTAAGTTTTCTTGTGCAATTTCCTTATTATCTGAAACCGTAACGAGTTTTGTCACTTTATTGAAAGCAATCGTTTCGTCTTTTGGACTTGCGACAGAATCGTCGAATTGTTTTATAGCACCAGGAGCCACTTTAACGGTGTTTTGATCTGCTTCATGAGCTATCTTTTCATTTATTGGTTCAACGCTAACTCGAGCTGGCTTCTTTCCGAACCCTAGAAAACCTTTTTTCTCACGAGAAATCACCTTAATATGAGCCCTCATACGGGGTAAATTAAGATCTTTCAAACCTTTTTCAATAGCTTGTTCGACTGTTCGTCCAGAATAGACAACCATAATAAGCCTCCTTATTTACGTTTATGCGCCTTTTTCTTGGCACGACGAATCTTAGCTTTACGTTCTTTTTCTTCCATTTCCAAACGATTACGTTCTTCGATGATTTTAAACGGATTATTAAAAACCAAAATCTGAATAACTTGGAAGGCGTTTGAAACTGCCCAGTAAAGTGCTACCCCTGAAGAAATCTGAGTTCCAAACCAGAAAATAAAGATTGGAAGCATGATATTCATAACAAGAAGCATTGCACTACGATCTTTAGCTGCCTTATTGGTCAACCAAGTTGAAAGGAAGGTGAAAGCAGCCGCCAAAATCGGAAGAATAAAGTAAGGGTCTTTCTGACCTAAGTCAACCCAGAGGAATGTTCCTTCTCGCAATTCTGGCACTCGCGTGAGCGCTCCATAAAGAGCCATCAAAATAGGAAATTGAATCAAGAGAGGAACAAAGCTTGCGTAAGGATTTACACCATGCTCTTTATAAAAATCTTGTTGTGCATATGCAAGAGCTTCACGATTCTCGCGTCCAGGATACTCACTCTGCAAGCGACGTAACTCTGGCTGCAACTCTTGTAGTTCACGGCTTGACTTAATTTGGCGATTATAAAGAGGAATCATTACCGCACGAATTAAGATCGTGAAAATGATAATCCCTAATCCAATAGAACCACCAAATGAGAGCCCTTGAATAGCCTTCCCAAACATTAAAATGAGACGTTCCCAAAGGCCTGTAGAATGACTTGTAACATCACTTCGTCCACATGCGGACAAAAGCAAGAGAACTCCTGCACCTAAAATAAATAAATTAAGTTTTTTCTTCACTAAAAACTCCTTTTTAATACGATAAAGAACTGCTTGCTTCCATTCATTAAGACTATCTCAAAAATCAGGAACGATCTTAGTTTATCCTACAATGTAAAGAAGCAAAATAATTTTCTAGTCCTTATATAACTTTGCTATTTTTAAGACATGAACGAGATTGCTATAAATGTCTTGATAACTTAAGTCTTCGACACCTTTACGAGCAATAACGACAAAATCTTGATGTTCTAACTGAGATGACATGTCCATCAATGCATGTCGTAGACGACGTTTTACCCGATTCCGAGTAACCGCATTACCAAGACGCTTACTGACCGACAAACCTACTCTAAAATGAGGCAGATCACGATTCAGACTGTAGACAACAAATTTTCGATTAGCAACACTGTGTCCCGCATCAAATAATGCTTTAAAGTCTTTCTCTTTCTTAACGCGATAAGATTTTTTCAAAATGCGACTCCAAACTCAAAATTAGTACTATTATATCATAAATAGCAAAAAAGCCCAAAACCTTATGGTTAGGGCCTTAGAGACTTATTTTTTTAGAGCTTTTTGAGCTTCTTTGATTTGCCATTTAACCTGGTCAAAACCAGTTCCACCAAGGGAATGACGACGTTCAACAGCTGTATGAGATTTAAGCGTCTCATAGATGTCCTCTTCAATCAAATCTGAAACTTCTTGATAACGTTCGAGAGGAACATCCTGAAGATAATAACCAGCTTTGGTACACTCAAGGACAAGTTTTCCAACAATCTCATGTGCTTCACGGAATGGAAGTCCTTTAGACGCAAGATAATCAGCCAACTCTGTAGCATTTGAAAAATCTTTCTCTGTTGATTCTGCCATATGCTTGTCGTTAACAGTCATTGTATTGAGCATACCTGCGAGAATATCAATAGCAACAGTAATCGTTTCTACCGTATCAAACATACCTTCTTTATCTTCTTGGAGATCTTTATTGTAGGCTAAAGGCAATGACTTCATCACAGTCAATAATCCAATCAGATTGCCATAGACACGACCTGATTTCCCACGAATTAGTTCTGCCATATCTGGGTTTTTCTTTTGAGGCATAATGGAAGAGCCTGTTGAAAAAGTATCTGATAGAGTCACAAACTTAAACTCGTTAGAACACCAGTTAATGATTTCTTCACAAATACGTGTCATATGCATCATTAGAATACTTGAGTTTGACAAGAATTCGAGAATAAAGTCACGATCAGAAACAGCATCCAAGGAATTGCTATATGGCTTTGCGAAGCCCATTAAGTCAGATGTCATATTACGATCAATTGGGAAAGTTGTTCCTGCCAGTGCAGCAGCTCCGAGTGGAGAAATATCCGTATGCTTGATATTAAATTCAAAACGTTCGGCATCACGTGTAAACATGTTGTAATAAGCCATCAAGTGGTGACCAAAAGAAATCGGTTGTGCATGCTGCAAGTGGGTGTAGCCTGGCATAATTGTATAGGTATGTTTGTCTGCTAGGTTGACTAAAGTACCACGTAAATTATCAAGCTTCTCAATAACTTCCACTAATTTAGCTTTCAGATACAAGTGCATATCCGTTGCCACTTGGTCGTTACGTGAACGTGCTGTATGAAGTTTTCCTGCTACTGGTCCAATTTTAGCTGTTAAAAGGCTCTCCATATTCATATGAATATCTTCATTGGAAACATCGAATTCTAGTTTACCAGCCTTATATTCCTTAAGCAGCTCTTCCAATCCCTGTTTAATTTGTAAAGCTTCCTCTTTGGTAATAATTCCTGTCTCACCAAGCATAGTGACATGGGCAATAGACCCTTTAAGATCAAACTCTGCCATCTTTTGGTCAAAGGAGATTGAAGCACCAAATTCTTCTACCCATTTTTCAAGACTAGCTTCGAACCGACCGCCCCATAGTTTATGATTTTCTGCCATAGTTTTATTTTGAAGATTTCCCTACACTGAGATAACCTTCCATCCTTTCTTAATACTTATAACAAGTAACGACCTCTTAGGTCACAACAACTTAAATGAAAAAAGCTAGATAGTATTTGTCTAGCTTAATTTGTCTCTCTGGACACTTGTTTTCCTAAATCTCGATCTCTGTCGCAGTTTATTTAGGCTCGTGACGCCTCTCAGAACGCCTTAACGATAATAATATAAGTTATAAGAAAAGAGTATCAGATGTGGCTCCCTGTCCACTTTTATCTGATATTAAGAATTTTCCTTCTCATATTCTGCTTTTCTTATGAAATCTGTCATTAATTGTCAAACGGATGGTTAACTTGAGAATTTACCTGTGTTGGAAGCCCCCAAAGCTTGATAAATCCAATCGCAGCATCCTGATCAAAGCTGTCCGCTGATGTGTAAGTAGCCAAGTTTTCATCATACAATGAATTAGCTGATTGACGTGCTACAACCTGAGCATGCCCTTTGTAAAGTTTTACTTTAGCGATACCATTAACAACTTTTTGTGTTTCCTTAATATAAGCAATGATAGCTTGTGTTGCTGGGCTAAACCACAAAGCATTGTAGATAAGGTTTGACAATTCATTTTCAAGAATTGGTTTGAAATGAGAAACTTCACGTACCAAAGTTAGGTCCTCAATTTCTTTATGAGCTGTCAAAAGCGCAATAGCTCCTGGGCATTCATAAATTTCACGTGACTTGATACCCACAAGACGATTCTCAACGTGGTCGATACGTCCTATACCATGCTTGCCAGCAATAACATTCATTTCTTGGATAAGGTCAGCCAATTTCATTTCTTTACCGTTAAGGGCAACTGGTTTCCCTTCTTTAAAGGTTACATCGACATATTCAGCTTCATCTGGTGCAGACTCTGGTGAATTAGTAATTCCAAAAGCTTCTTCTGGAGCTTGATTCCAAGGATTTTCAAGAACACCACACTCGTTAGCACGTCCCCAAAGGTTTTGATCGACTGAGTAAGGATTATCAAGGTCTGCTGGAACTGGAACACCATTAGCCTTAGCATACTCAATTTCTTCCTCACGAGACCATTTCCATTCACGCACTGGCGCTACTACTTTAAGACTTGGATCTAGGGCAGCAATGGCAACTTCGAAACGAACTTGGTCATTACCTTTACCAGTACAACCGTGAGCGATAGTTGTTGCTCCTGTTTCATGAGCAATCTCAACTAATTTTTTAGCAATAATTGGACGGCTAAGCGCTGAAACCAAAGGATATTTTTGTTCATAGTAAGCGTGAGCCTGAAGTGCTGGAA
Organism: Streptococcus sp. SS4; assembly: GCF_030440125.1. Taxonomy (NCBI): domain Bacteria; kingdom Bacillati; phylum Bacillota; class Bacilli; order Lactobacillales; family Streptococcaceae; genus Streptococcus; species Streptococcus sp. SS4. The sequence goes on from NZ_JAQFJM010000015.1 coordinate 8,434, forward strand.
GCACATAGTCTTCAGCAAACTCGTCTTTGACATCAAGCACGTATGACTCGATAGCTCCAACTGTCAAAGCTTTGTCATGGATGAACTCAAGATCTTTACCTTCACCGACATCCATACAAACAGCGATAACATCGTAATCTTTTTTAAGCCATGTAATAGCGACTGAGGTATCAAGACCTCCCGAATAGGCAAGAATAACTTTCTCTTTTGACATAATATTTTCTCTTTTCTTATATTTTCTTGCGGTTGCTATCTCTATCAACCTTACGAGATTTATTATATTGCATATTTATTCATTTGTCAACGGTTTTTTGTTATTTTTTTATATTTATTTCGTTTTTATTTGTTTTTATTTGTTTTTATTTATTATTTCGACCTGAAAAGTGCGTAATTCTTAATTTTTATTCAATTTTATGCAAGGAATGGTGGAAAATAAAAAAACACTCTTGAAACGATACAAATAGATTCAAAAGCATCTTTAACTATCTATCTTCTAAAATGCCAAAAGGCCTGTACAAAGTACAGACCTTTTGAACAACAGCATCATCGGTAGAGAACACAACAGCAATTTTAGATAGAATGAATGAGGGAAATTATTATGTTTAAGGGACTAACTTAAACCATACATTCTTCTTGCTCTCTAACCTTGATTACATTATAGCATGCAATCCCAAAATGTATATCTTCTTTTCCTAAAATGTCGAATTTCACTCACAGAATGTACTTTTTATCCCAATCTGCACTAATCCTCTTAAAAACAAAAAAGGCTTGATTTCTCAAGCCTATTAATTTCTATAAAAAAGATATGTAATTGGACGAGCGGCCAATAAAAAATGGGGATTAGGAAAAAGTTATATAAAAGTACATTATTTATTTTCATAAAGTGTATGTAGATTTCAATAAGATTGACGATGTCTCATTTCCGAATCACATATCTTGATTATATAATAACTTTTTTCAATTTAATTGTCTATACGATTTCATAGAATGTCGTTTTTTCATCCTGAACTGCATTATTTGTAGTTATTTTTTTATAAATCTCTAAATTTCATCACTAAAAGACATCTATTTTGTGTTTTTACAGAATTTACTCACTTATAAAATAATCAATCACCCATGAAATATACACATACTTTTTTAGACTAAAAAGAACATTAGTCAATGACTAATGTTCTTTTACCTCAGACCATTTTTTAAGCAAGGCCTTCATTTTCAAACGTGAAACTGGACAAGAATCGCCATTTTCAAAGTAAATCATCAACTGAGTCTTATCAATACGAGAAATATTATCCAAATTAACTAAAAACGAGCGATGACAAGAAAAGAGTTTTTTATTCACCGAAGTAATATCTCCAAGATTGGCATAAAACTCCAAACGCTCTGTTTTGGTAATCAGCATCACCTTATGAGGTGTCACAGCAGTCGCAAAATAATAAATATCTCTCATAGGGACTTGAATTCGAGACTGTGCTGTTTCAAACACAAATATCTCATCATCATCCACATCTCCAACTTTTTGATTTACAAAAGTCAATGTTTGTTTTAGTTGTTGTTTGAACTCTGCATTAGAAACTGTCTTATCAATAAAATCTAGTGCAGAAACCTTGTATTTAAAACTAATCGGTGCAAACTCTGAGTGAGTTGTCACAAAAATAATAACCGCATTAGCATCTTGTTGGCGAATTTCTGAGGCTACTTCTAGCCCCTTCTTTCGCTCACCATCAATATCAATATCCAAAAGGAAAACCTGATGGTTACCCTTCTCGTTGATACTGGACAATAGTTTGTGGGGTTTAGAAAAAACTTCAAGTTTTCGTACGGAAAACGTGCCCTCTGAAACCAATTCTCTGATGATGTCACTAATACGTGTTTGCTGCATTAAGTCATCTTCTAAAATGTAAATATTCATATTAGGGCCTCATTTCTAGTATTTGCATCATTTTATGATTCTGACTACGGACAGAGAAGGACGTATTCGGATAACGTTCCAAGATATCTTGAACAGCATTAACACCTATACCACCCTCAGGATGAGGAGTCTGGGTACTCATCATTGAAAGTGGAACTTGCTCATCTGCAATTGTACTTTCAATAATAAAACTCTGGCAATCTTCTTCATCAAAATAGGCCAGACTAATGAAACCCTCACTGGCTTTACGAGCACCACCAATAGCATTATCCATGAGGTGACCCAAAACCACAGCTAAATCTAAATCAGTTAGATAGTTATGAGTCACTGGATCTGGAATCTCTGCATGAATATTAAGTCGATACATCTGAGCTTCATGATATTTTGATGAAAGTAGACTATGAATACTTGGGTTTTGGATATTATCCAAATCTGTGACCTGAGTCGAAAAGCTGTGCTGATCTCGATTGACATAAAGATCAACTAAATCTTTTTTGTAAGAACGAATATCTCCTGTTCTTTCGATATCTCTCAAATTATTAAGCAGAAAATTATAGTTAGAGCGAACATGCATCAAGTCTCTATACAAACCTTCCACCCTAGTATTCTCGCGCTTCAAATCATCAAGATAGTTGGCTTGCTTCATCGCCAAATCCTGCTCTATTTTTTCCTTAGCAAACTGGTTCACAGCTCCTAGTACAAAGAGGAGTAAGTAGAGATATCCCATTACCAATGGTACACGAAACCTACTCTCAAGATGTAACTCTGGAAAATAAGTATCAAATGTCGACACCAAAAAGATAACTAAATAATAAAGCAAAAGAAGCATGTTGACCAAACCCAGACGGTTCTTTTTTTCTTGTTGGGCAGCAACTTTCAAGATATCTGTAAAATCTAGACGTAAAATAAAATCTACTATTCTGACCGTCAACATGACAAAGGAAAGTGGTACCATAGACCACCAAATATTGTTGTTTAAAGTAGCAGCAGTTATTCCAAGCATCGGCGGGAAGAAGAAGGTAGCCAAAAAACGTCTTGCCAAATCGACTAGTACCACCGGGTAAAAACCTAGAAAAAAGCGCTCTACAGAAGTGACACTTTTATTCAGTTGATAACTAAATGTCAATGTTACAATGGCTACTAAGGGAGGTACTATGCCTATGTAGCGTCCAATAAGTTGTCCCCAAATGCATAGAGCAACATCAAATAACAAATAAAGCATACGATTTTTAAGATTAGTGTTTTGCCCACCAATACGTAAGTAGATATCCCAAATGATGACAAACATCAAAATTTGAAATAAGATGTTACCCAGCATAGTTATCCTCCTTTCTAAGATTATAGTCCTACCGTAACAATTTGATAGGTTTTAAATAATTCTTTTTTATTTGTTAAACCGATACCGTTTGACCAGCAAAACTGGGCAAAATCACGACTAATAGCCAGACTATCGTCTAGTTTCGGATCAGCTTCCTGGTTGGTATTCTCAAGAATAAAGCTGAGATTGCCATCCTCATTCTGTTGAATAAAGAAACCAATATCTGTCTCCGGCTCCTTGGCCCAAAGTTTTTCAGCTAAATTCATGCAACGTTCTAAAACTCTAATAAGAACTGCAATATTTAAATTGTCAGGATAAGCATCAACGTTGACATCCAATCTAACGGTGATACCCTTTTGTTCCAAAGGAATGATTTGGTTTACAATCCAACTTCTTAATACCGGATAAGGAATCTCGAACAGAGGAGCCAACTTATCATTTAAGTCCAAATTATCAAGTTTAAGATGATTCAAATGCTCATGATAAACAGATAAAACCTCTGATAATTGATTTTTAGCCAATGGAGTCTCAAGCGCTACCAAAAGACTCTCAAAATCTTTTTCAATAGGCTTTACTTTTGTAAAAAGATCCTCAATATGTTTATTATAGACTTCCAAGTTATAGACATAGGTCCCCACAGCTTCCTTACTACGTTCTCTGACAAATTTATGAGAATAGCGGTTCAAGGTTGTTACCATTAGGAGATAAACTGCCATTGCAATAAAAATTGGCTCTCCCACATCACTACCTGTTGATACCAAAATAGTACTACAAGTAATGTAGAGTGCAAAGGTCAGATCAACGGCTATCAACAGACGTTCGCGACCACGTGAATAAATCAATTCCTTGACCTTATCAACATCTGAACTTGAAAGATAATTGACATAGAGAAAGAATGGGTAAATCAGTACAAAAGATAACAATTTGAGGAAGAAGTTTTCTTGAATCTCACCCAAAGTCATATTTGTAAACAAATTATTAAATACATAATATGGTGTAAAAGTCGCAAATAAATCAGTAAAAATAACCGAGAAAGCTCCAAAAAAGAGGCTTGCCCAGAGCGTCAAACGATGTTCCCGACGTTCCTTTAGGGCCAAAGCTAAAAAGATAACAACTTGATAATAGAAGCCATCACCTTTACCAAGTGATACCACTATACCTAAGAGACTTAAACAAAATACTTTCCAGTAAGCTAGTGTGCTCCTTGTTAGTTTTTTATAAATAAACCAGGTAATATGAAAACTAATAATCTGAATAATACTATTTTCAAGAGATACCATGGTCCAAAGTTGTAAGTTCATGATAATATTTCCTGTTTATACTCAAGAGACATTTTCGTCATCTTCTTCAATGAGTTCTTGACCCGCCTTTTTCAAAATATCCTGATAGGTTTGTTCAATAAGGTCAAAATCCCCACTATCAATACTTGTCTGCATACTAATGAGTATGTTTTCATAATCATGTTTAAATGAGCGTACACTCTTATAGGCAGTTTCGATTTTTTCATTATAAGCTTCCAGACTCCTCAAATGCTCCTCTTGTTCTCTAAGAATTTTACTATCACGAACATCTTTACCGTAGGAAACAAAACGAACAAGAATATACATGTGTATAAGAAAACCAACCCAAATATAAATTTGAGGGTAACCCGGGAGGTAGGTCTGACTCAGGAGCAAGGAGAATATCTCCTGTTTAAAGAGGATAAGCAGATAACTGATAATTAAAATATGATCAACTTGCAAAAGCATGCTCTTATATTTATCCTGCAAGTCCTGATATGGTTCCTTAAAAAAGCTATCTAAACCGAACATTTTTTGCAAGCCTAGAAAGAAGGGAAGGACAACACTATCTACAGCCAAGATTCCTAAATGGTTTGGAACCAACTCAACCGGCTTATTAAAGAAAACTCGGAAAAGATAAAAACTAAAGAAACTTGTAATCAGGGTCCAAAAGACAGGGGCAAAGAAAGCATAAAAATACTTTTCTTCTCGTAAAGCCTGAGGTTTTTCAAGAAAAATAAAGACTAGGAGATAGATTGCATCTGGAATATCAATTTGCCATAGAACCTTAGCTAACCACTTAACGGCAGTTACTACGATTACATAAGGAATATAACGGTAAGTAAAAACATCTAGATAAGCCATTCTAGCTAAAATCACAAGATGTGAAACGACAACAACCAAAGCAATAAGGCCATCAATCGCAAGTTGCATATGTTTTCCCCCTTTCTATTTTCCCTTATCCTCCACAAATATTATCTTTGATTTATCAATTATCCTGAAAAGAGAGGACCTGAGTAAAATGATGGTCACAACTACGAGTCTCAAGATTTACTTTTGGATAGCGATTAAGTATATCTGCGACCTTAGACAAACCAAGTCCTCGGCCTTCACCTTTGCTAGAAACCCCTTCATCAAAAATCCTTGACACAGGAATACGTTCTTCTCTGGTTGTATTATCAATAACCAAGATAAGATAACCTTGATTTTTAAAGAAGGATATGGTTAAAGTAGGATTTTCAGAATCCACTGCCGACTCAATAGCATTGTTTAAGAAGACTGAAGAAATCACAACCAAATCTAAGGCCTCTATCTGAGTTGACGATATAACATCTGGTAACTCCAAATTGACCTTAATTCCCAAGTTCTCTGCCTCAAGCACTTTAGCAGAAAAGAGACTCTTGAGAGACGTGATTTCTAAGTTGATCAAACGTGACAATTCATAATTTGACAAAGTTAAGCTATTTCCAGATTTCTCTAAAAGCTCTGCATACTCTTGTTTCAAAGCAGGTAAGTCTCGACGTTGGATACTAACCTCCATTGTCTTAAGTCCTTCAAGATAATCCTTCTTCACCTGAGAAATATCATTATAGAGATTTTCTAAACGGTGGCTATATTCCTCTAAACTTTCCTCATGTCTAGCCATTTCTTCGGCCAACTGGTTTTTCACTCTTCTCTTAGAATAGATATTAAGCTGAGCAAAGAGCAAAATAAAGAGAATGGAGTAAACAATCGTAATACTGCCTGCTAAATAAATAAAGAGGCCTGTGTAAGGAAAGATGTTACTGGCATAGAAAATAATTAAAGATAAAACAATATAAGCCAGAGTAACCCCAACCAATAAGCGTTGCCTAACTTGGTAAGTATGGTTATTTCCCATAACATTGAGAGCACCAAAGTCAATAAAGAATACTTTGACAATCAGATGAAAAATTGGATAAATCAAGAGATAAGACAAAGCAATAAGTACTGGGGTATCCTTGACCTGTAAATAATTAATTTGAAAAATCCATGGGAAAAAGTAAAGTTGAAGCAGTTTCGAGGTGACTTCAACAAAAACCCACGGCAAAAAGGTGAAAAGAAAAGAATTCTTTTCACTACTTGATATTTTATTTAAGAAAAGATAGCAGAACAAAAGTGCTAAGAGCGACCCTGTAATGCCTCCGACAAATAGAGAGAGCAAGAGACTCCCTGCGATAAACCAGCATTTACTCTTCCAAGTTTTGAGCAAACCTGACATATCGTGACTAACAATTAAAATAGCCAATAGACGTAGAACCGTAAACAAAACGATCATCTCTAGACTCCCCCCTTTCCTTTCAAAAATCAACCTACTTTATTGTAACATAAATATATAATTTAGCGTCATTCCTATTAGAAAAAGCTAAAAATATAAATTTATTTTTTCTTGGTTAAGAACAATCAATTATTAATATGACCGTCAGACCATTTCCCATATCCCTTACTTTTCATAAACATAAAAAAGAGCTTAGTTTTCTAAGCTCTTTAACTGACTCATTACCTCTTTTTATGGGTACATGCCAATGACGTAGTAGAAATACCAACCAAATCTTCTCATAATGCTCACTCCTCCCTACTTTTTATTACCAATCTATTATAAAACTAATTTAAAGTTTTGAAAATGATGATATGATTACGAAATATCATCATTATATTACAAATACACTCTTAGTAATACCCCATTAATTGCTGATACATTGTTTATGTGCATTCGAAAACCCAACAATTGTTGGGTTTGTTTTTATAATGTTGCAAGAACTTGATCAATATGTTTGATTGATTTTTCACGACCGAGCAAGAAAATAGTGTCTGGCAATTCTGGACCGTGCATTTCTCCTGAAACAGCAATACGGATTGGCATGAAAAGGTTTTTCCCTTTGATTCCTGTTTCTTTTTGAACAGCCTTAATCTGAGGGAAAATGTTTTCAACAACAAACTCATCATCAGACATAGCTTCGAGTTTGGCTTTAAAAGCCTCAAGTACTGTTGGTACTGTTTCACCAGCCATAACTTCTTTTTCAGCATCTGTCAATTCTGGGAAATCTTCAAAGAAGAGATCTGTAAGAGGGACAATTTCTTCTGCAGCTGTCATTTGTGGTTTGTAGAGTTCCACTAATTTATCAGCTTTATCTGTTAAACGACCAGCTTCTTCCAAGAAAGGTTTGCAAAGAGCAAAGACCTTATCGAAATCTGCATTCTTAATGTAGTCGTTACTCATCCAATCCAATTTCTTCTGATCAAAGGCCGCTGGTGACTTACTTAGACGGTTTTCATCAAAAAGTTTAATGAGTTCTTCACGAGAAAAGATTTCGTCTTCACCGCCAGGATTCCAACCAAGAAGAGCAATGAAGTTAAAGACTGCTTCTGGAAGGTAACCTTTTTTACGGTAGTCTTCGATAAACTGAAGGGTGTTAGTATCACGTTTAGATAACTTCTTACCAGTTTCAGAATTGATGATAAGGGTCATGTGTCCAAACTCAGGTGCTTCCCAACCAAGAGCTTCATAAACCATGAGTTGTTTTGGTGTATTGGCAATATGGTCATCTCCACGGATAACGTGTGAGATTTGCATATCGTGGTCATCAACAACTACCGCAAAGTTGTAAGTTGGGTAACCATCTTTCTTCTGGATAACCCAATCGCCACCGATATTGCCACCTTCAAATTCGATATCTCCCTTAACGATATCATGCCATTTATAAATTCCTGACTCATTAACCGCCAAACGAACTGTAGGAACAATACCTGCCGCTTCACGTTCTGCGATGTAGGTAGCTTTTTCTTCTTCAGTCATACCAAGGAACTCGTTAATGTAACGAGGAGTTTCACCTGCCGCTTCTTGACGTTCGCGCTCTGCAGCCAACTCTTCTTCAGTTACATATGACTTATAGGCTTTACCTTCTGCCAAAAGTTGATCAATATATTTTTGGTAAAGTGGCAAACGCTCTGATTGACGATAGTTTTCGTGTGTCTCAGGGCTTTCATCCCAGTCAATTCCCAACCAACGCAAGTTATCAAGCTGTGAACGCTCACCATCTTCAACGTGACGTTTACGGTCAGTATCTTCAATACGGATAATGAATGTACCACCATGATGACGTGCATAAAGGTAGTTAAACAATGCTGTACGAGCATTACCAATGTGTAGAAGCCCTGTTGGACTTGGTGCGTAACGAACGCGGATATCTTTAGTCAAGATAAATCTCCTTTTTATGTTTCATTCTTCAGTCTTTGGATACCTATTGAGCCTAAAGTCCCTTTCTTAGGACTAACTTAAGATGATAAGTACCCGTAGGTAACTCTAGCCCCCAAACTTTCCAAATAAAAATCTAGAAGCGAGTACCAATCTTTCTTATTATATCACAATCTAGGGGTGGTTCGAGAAATTTTGTTAAAAAAACGACTACCTAAAGGTAGACGTTTTCGATAGATTACTTAACGTGTTTGGCAAGATCTTTTTGAGCTTTGTCATTAGATTTCGCTCTTTCTTTAAGCCAATCTTTATAAGCTGAGTCGTATTGTTTCTTAGTTACAATATCATCTTGAGATTTAAGATACTTGAAGTAGTATGTAGAACCTTTATCACCAGCTTGAGCATATGCTCCTGAGAATGGCTTAATACGAGAAATTACAGCGGCTGCTCCGTTATAAGTAGTCGTTGGGATATAAAGTGCACTATCCGTCAACCATGCCTGAGCTTTTGCATATTTTTCATAACGTGCTGTCAAGTCTGTTGTTTCCTTAGAAGCATCATCAACCAATTGGTCATATTCTTTAAGACCTACTTTTTCAACCGCTTGACTATTTGGATCGTCATAACCCATGAAGGACTTAGTATTTTCGCTATTTGTAGTCTTCAAGACATCAAGATAAGTTGATGGATCAAGGTAATCAGGCTCCCAAGCCACACCCACTGACAAGTCCCAATCCTCTGCCGCTGCATTTGAAGCAGAGTAAGTAATGTTGTAAAAATCATCAGTTGACAATTGGTGAAGATCAAGTACAACATTATCTTTTCCAAGAGCTGATTCAATAGATTGTTTAAGTGACTGCACTTGGTTCACAAAGATTTTATTTGACTGATTGACAGGAACATCCAAATGAATTGGGAACTGAACCCCTTCTGCTTGAAGAGCTTCTTTGGCTTTAGCAAATTCAGCCTTAGCTTTTTCTGGATTATAAAGCCCATCTTGACTATCTGCAAGATTCACACCAGACCACTCATCACCATAGCTTGGTAATTGATCCATTACCATAGTTCCGAAATCTTTACCATCTGCTTGAACAAAGTCTGGTTTAACATAGATATTACGAACGGCAGTACTACCACCCTCTTTACCGTTAAGTTGTGCAGCATAATTCGTACGGTCAATAGCAAATCCTAATGCCTGACGGAAATCTTTGTTAAGAAGAGCTGTCTTAGTTGATGTCTTTTGTTGGTCATTTTCTTTAGAGGTATGGCCATAAGTTTGACGATCGATATTAATACCAACACCTTCTACAGCTGCTCCAGGTTGTGTATAGAAAATATTGTCTTTGTACTGTTTTTCAACTTTAGAATAGTTTGAGCTAGTTGGGTATAGGCGAGCTAAGTTATAGACTCCATCTGTGAAGTTACGTTCCAAGGATTCTTGGTCTGTACCATCATCGTAAGTCAATTTAACTGTATCAAAGTAGACATTATCCTTATCCCAATAATTTTCATTCTTGGTAAACTCGATAGAAGACTTCGTTGTCAAAGATTTAAGAAGGTATGGACCGTTATAGAGAATAGAAGTCGGATCTGTTGACTTACCAAAGTCTTTACCTTTAGATTTCAAGAATTCTCCATTAACAGGCCAAGTAACAGAGTAGGTCAATTTTGAATTCCAGTAAGGCTCTGGTTGACTAAGCGTATATTGCAAGGTGTAATCATCAACAGCCTTGATACCTACATTTGAAAAGTCCTTATTGGCACCTGAAAGGTAATCATTCAAGCCCTTAACTGAGTTTTGTAGCAAATAAATCGCTTCAGAATTTGTATCAGCAGCATGCTTAAGACCTGTTACAAAGTCTTTAGCTGTTACATTGGCATATTCTTCGCCGTCTGAAGTGTACCATTTGATACCCTTACGAATCTTGTAAGTATAGGTCAAACCATCTTGAGAAACAGACCAGTTTTCAGCGACAGAAGGTTTTAGATTCCCGTATTGGTCATTTTCAAACAAACCATCAACACCGTTACTAACGGCTGTCGTCATATTTTTCTTATTTGTAGAAACATAGTCTAGGGTTGCAGGATCGCCACCGTAAACATAATTATAAGTCTTACCAGACGTCTTACTTGATGACGAGCAAGCCGTTAAAACACCTACAGATAACAGGCCTACGGCTGCCAGTAAAAATACCTTACTCTTTTTCATTCATTGCCTCCTTAAATTCGCAACGTAAAAAGTTCAAAAATCAATAATTATGTGTATACGCTTAAATTATACCATAAATTCGAAAAAGCAACACTACTTTCTGAATATTTTTTATTTTCTACTCAAATTTCGTGTTTAGAGCAAGAAAAAAGCCTATCCGAAGATAGGCCCTTTACTACCCTTACAATGAGTTAGGATCAACTTTGATACCAGCACCTTGTGTAGTAGTGATTGAAAGGTTTGTGATGTAAGCACCTTTCGCTGTAGCTGGTTTAGCTTTTTGGATTGCATCGTTAAATGCTTTGAAGTTTTCAACCAATTTTTCAGTTTCGAATGAAACTTTACCGATGATAGCTTGTACGTTACCTGCTTTATCAGCACGGTAAGTGATTTTACCACCTTTAGACTCTTCAACTGCTTTAGCAACATCCATAGTTACAGTACCAGTTTTAGGGTTTGGCATCAAGTTACGTGGTCCAAGGACACGTCCAAGACGACCAACGATTGCCATCATGTCTGGTGTTGCAACAACAACGTCAAAGTCAAGCCATCCACCGTTGATTTTAGCAACGAGTTCGTCTTCACCAACGAAGTCAGCACCTGCTGCTTTAGCTTCTTCAGCTTTAGCACCACGAGCAAATACAAGAACGCGTTGAGTTTTACCAGTACCGTTTGGCAATACCATTGCTCCACGGATTTGTTGGTCAGCTTTCTTAACGTCGATGTTAAGGTTGTATGATACTTCAACAGTAGCATCGAATTTTGCGAAGTTAGTTTCTTGTGCAAGAGCTACAGCTTCTTCTACGCTGTAAGCTTTTGTGCTGTCAATTTTCTCAAGAGCAGCACGCATTTGTTTGCTTTTTTTAGCCATGTTAATTATTTCTCCTTGTGTAATGTGGTCATAACGACTTTCATCTTCCACGTCACTCAGCGAAGTGAGACGACGTCTGTGGTTTTCTTGTTAACTGAATTAGTCAGTAACAGTGAATCCCATTGAACGTGCAGTACCTTCGATCATACGCATAGCTGATTCGATGTTTGCAGCGTTCAAGTCAGGCATTTTAGTTTCAGCAATTTCTTGTACTTGTGCACGAGTTACTGAAGCAACTTTAACTGAGTTTGGAGTACCTGAACCTTTTTCAACACCTGCAGCTTTTTTCAAAAGAACAGCAGCTGGTGGTGTTTTAGTGATGAAATCAAATGATTTATCTTCATACACAGAGATAACAACTGGGATGATCATACCAGCTTGGTCAGCTGTACGAGCGTTAAACTCTTTAGTGAATCCCATGATGTTGATTCCGGCTTGACCAAGAGCTGGTCCAACTGGTGGAGCTGGAGTCGCTTTACCAGCAGGAATCTGAAGTTTTACGATGTTTTCGACTTTTTTAGCCATTTTGTAATTTCCTCCTATTGTGGTTTTGGCGGTAAGTAAGTTTTGTTACCTCCCACAAGTATGTTTTTACATACCTTATCTATTATACAGAAATTCTTTTTAGATGCAAGAATTTCTTATTAAGTTTAGGAAAAAATTTACATAAAGGGCTTTTCGAGGTAAAATAGACTTATGATTCTATATAAATTCTTTGCTATAGCATTTTTGATTCTAACACCTATCTTTGCTTTTATTATCCACCGCTTCTTCAGTTTAAAATACCTCGGGCTTAATTTTGCTGACCTTACCTTCCCTCTTTATTTTATTGAGGTAGTTGCTGTGTCAGCCCGTTTCTTTACCCATAGCTTTTTGCCTTACATCACCATTTTATTATCCTTGGCGGCTATAATTATCACGATTCAAATGCTGAGAAAAACACAATCCTTTAAATTTAAACGTTTTCTTAAGTTGTTCTGGCGTATCAGCTTTTTTATCACCAGTCTTTTCTATTTGGGGACCGTGATTCTCATTTTTATTGTTTCTTAAAAACTAGATTAACTCAGCAGATTTATTGTGTGCTGAGTTTTTTATGTCAAAACATGAAAAAAGCAGGCAACCATGCCTGCTTAACTTTTCGGTATTAGGGTTGAACTTGAGTCATTCGGCCAGTATCTACATCATAAACCGCACCGGAGATGATAACATCCTCAGGGATAAGCGGTGACTGACGAAGAATGGCCATATCTTCACGAACACTCTCTTCTACATCTATGAATGGAAGAAAATCTTGATCAGAAACATCAACACCAAGTTCTTTATTGAGATAAGCGGTAAACTCATCGTTCTTAAAGGTCTGAGCACCACAATCTGTATGGTGAAGAACTACGATTTCTCGTGTCCCCATCTGTTGTTGAGAAATGACCAAAGAACGAATCATATCTTCCGTCACACGACCACCCGCATTACGCAAAATATGAGCGTCACCTAGGGCTAACCCCAAGGCCTGAGCAACGTGAAGGCGTGAATCCATACAAGTCACAATAGCCACCTTAGTCTTTGGTTTCAAGGGAAGATGGGCTGTCCCGTGGAGGTCAACATAGGCTTTGTTGGCATTGAGAAAGTTTTCAAAATAAGACATAATAACTCACTTTCTAATGAAGAAAATAATTTGACTATCAAATTATTTACACACTATCTTATCATCTTTTTATTAACTTGTCAGCTATTGAGTTCGCAACATAAAAAAGGAGAATAAATGCTAACAAGCATCCATCCTCCTTCAATTTATATTATGAACGTTTTGGCAAGTATCTATTAAGCAAGCCTGCAAAGGTTTGAAGATTGAGACTTTGAACATAAATTTCACCTGTTCCTCTAAAGGTATTAACAACACCCTCTCCTGTCCCAATAGACTGCCAGAAACCATTTTCCAGGTGAATATTATAATCAAGTGTCTGACTCCAGGCAACGACATGAGCATTATCAATAGTCACTTCTTGATTGTTTAGCTCAATTTTTTTAATAGAGCCGTAAGCATTTGCCAAGAGAGTTCCTTGGCCTTGGGTAGTCATTACAAAGAAACCACCCTGACCACCAAAAAGAGCCTTACCAACAGACTGGAGCTCCATTGTATAGTAAGCTGTACCATCAAGTGCAAGAAAGGCACCGTCGTTTAGTCGGTACTGTTTTTCACCTAAATAAAGTGGAATCACTTGACCTGGAGAATCAGGGGCCAGGGCTATATAGCCATTATTGGACTGCGAGACAACCTGAGTAATAAAGCTACTTTCACCCGAAACCATTGAACGCCCAACTGCTTTTACAAAGCGACCTAAACCTGATCCACTGGCATTTAATTTGGTACTCAGTGTCACATTCGGTGTGTGATATACCATACTGCCACGCTGGATAAAGACTGTTTCACCTTGATTAAGAGATAACTCTACTAGCGGGAATTGCATATTGCTGTCTGTAAAAAATTGCATAATAAATACCTCCCTATCCTTATGAAAAGTATAGCATCGAATAGGTATTTTTACAAGCGCTTCTAAACACTTGTTTTGAGGCCTTTTTTTAAGAAAAGACTTTTTTGAGTACTTCTCCTACCGTCGTGACCCCAATGACCTGGATACCTTCTGGAATCTTCATGCCATGAAGCGAATTTTTAGGAGCATAAATCTTAGTAAAACCTAATTTAGCAGCTTCATTAATACGCTGTTCAATGCGAGTTACTCGGCGAATCTCTCCAGTCAACCCAATTTCTCCTATAAAAGCTTCTTGTGGATTGGTTGGAAGCTCCTTGTAACTAGAAGCAATCGCAACGGCTACAGCAAGGTCAATAGCTGGCTCGTCCAGTTTGACACCACCAGCCGATTTGAGATAGGCATCTTGATTTTGGAGAAGAAGGCCACAACGTTTCTCTAAAACAGCCATAATCAGACTGACACGGTTAAAGTCCAGTCCCGTCGTTGTCCGCTTAGCATTACCAAAGACGGTTGGTGTCACCAAGGCTTGAACTTCAGCTAAGATAGGTCTGCTACCTTCCATTGTCACAACAATGGCAGAACCTGTAGCACCGTCTAGGCGTTCCTCTAAGAAAACCTGGCTAGGATTTAGCACCTCTACCAAACCACCAGACTGCATCTCAAAAATCCCAATCTCATTGGTTGAACCAAAACGGTTTTTGACTGCTCGTAAAATACGGAAGGTATGATGACGTTCCCCCTCAAAATAAAGCACAGTATCCACCATGTGTTCCAACATACGTGGCCCAGCCAGTTGTCCCTCCTTGGTCACATGTCCAACAATAAATGTGGCAATGTTATTGGTTTTGGCAATCTGCATAAGTTCAGCAGTGACTTCACGAACCTGAGAAACAGAACCTTGAACGCCAGAAATCTCTGGACTCATGATGGTCTGAATAGAGTCGATAATGAGGAAATCAGGTTTGATGGCCTCTACTTGACTGCGAACCGCTTGCATATTGGTCTCAGCATAAAGATAAAATTCGTTATCAATATCACCTAAACGTTCGCTCCGCAATTTGATTTGCTCGGCAGATTCTTCTCCAGATACATAGAGGACTGTACCCTTGTTAGCCAGTTGCGTTGACACCTGTAAGAGGAGGGTTGATTTCCCTATCCCTGGATCTCCTCCAATAAGAACCAGACTGCCCGGAACCACACCGCCACCTAAAACACGGTTAAACTCGTCCATATCAGTCTTTATGCGGGCATAATTGATTGAGGATACTTCTTTTAATTTAGTTGGTTTAGACTTTTCACCCGTCAAACTGACACGGGCATTTTTCACCTCCTGCACCTCAACCTCTTCTTCAAAAGAGGACCAAGAAGAACAGTTAGGACAGCGCCCTAGATATTTGGGTGAATTGTAGCCACATTCTCGACAAACAAAAGTTGATTTTTTCTTTGCTATGATGATTCTCCTTCTACGATTACTCCGACAGAATGCCACTTATGCAATGTTTTTTTAAATTTCTTCTGGTTAGCAACTCCGACAGCGGACAAATCGACAGAAACCTGATAATTCTCCCTGACAGCTGCCAAAATGGAAGCCTTGACACAGCCATTGCCATCTACCCCTATAAACTCTAAGCTTTTAGCAGCATTCCCCTCTAAAAAATCTTTTAAATCTGGATTAGTAAAGCAAGAAGCCCGACGCTTCTCAAAGATACGAGAAGATACAAGCAGCAAGCCGGTCGCAAATTTCTTCTTTCTATCTTTTCTCTCCCAGAAAAAACGATTGAGAATATAGATAACCCGGTCGCTGGGATAGCTAGCAATTTTGTCATTTACAGCTGCAGTCAGTTCTTCATGATATGCTTTTCCTACAGCAACATAATCTGACTGCATATCTACAACTAATAAATAGTCTGCCATATTCTTTCTCTATTTCCCTGTCGATCCGAAACCACCTGTACGAACACCGTCAGCTTCATCTCCATCTACAATTAAGAAGGGCATAAAGACACCTTGAACGATGCGTTCGCCAACTTCAAGAGTCACGGGCTGATCCGTAATATTTTTCATCTGGGCGAAGATGTGACCCTCATTCCCTGGATTTCCATAGTAATCGCCATCAATAACCCCCACAGAGTTGATCAAGACCAGACCTTTTTTGCGAGGATTAGAAGAACGATCATAAAGATAAAGCACCTCACCCGCTTGCATATAAGCCTTGACCCCAGTTGGAACGAGGACGATTTCTCCTGGTGCAATCACTGTGCGCTCTGCCACCTTTAAGTCGTAGCCAGCTGCATGGGCTGTCTCCCGTTTTGGAAGTAAGTCCTGATTTGTATAGGTTGATACAAGTTCAAATCCACGAATTTTTGTCATTATTTTTCCTTTCGATACATCTATAAATTAATTCTTGTAAAACTAGCCATGCTAGCTTCAGACTTTTAAATCTATCCTATTATAATCTATTCGAAATAAGATGACAAAGGTAATAGTCTAATCACTTTCTCATTAAACGAAGATTGACTTTTAACTAGGAAAACGCTAACATAGTAATAGATATAATACTTTTAAGGAGAATTTTCATGAAATTCATCGGACTTGTTGGTACGAATTCAAAACGTTCAACTAATAGACAATTATTGCAATATATTCAGAAACATTTTGCAGATAAGGCAGACATCGAACTTGTTGAAATCAAAGACCTCCCTGTCTTTAACAAACCCGCTAACAAACAATTGCCAGAAAGTGTCCTTGAAATCGTTAAAAAAATCGATGAGGCTGATGGGATTATTATTGGAACACCTGAGTATGATCACTCAATTCCAGCTGTTCTCATGAATGCTTTAGCTTGGGTCTCATACGGTGTTTTCCCTCTTTTGAATAAGCCTGTTATGATTACAGGAGCATCTTACGGAACACTCGGGGCTTCTCGTGCACAGTTACAACTTCGTCAAATCTTGAATGCTCCAGAAATCAAAGCTAATGTGCTTCCAGACGAATTCTTACTTTCGCATTCCCTACAAGCTTTTGATAGCAATGGTGATTTAGTCGACCTTGATGTCATCAAAAAACTAGATGCTATTTTTGATGACTTCCGTCTCTACGTCAAAATTACTGGTAAACTCTCACATGCTACAGAGTTGCTACATAAAGAAGCTGAAGACTTCGACTGGGAAAGCCTATAGGACAGGAGAATAGAAACTATGAAATTTGTTGGACTCGTTGGAGCAAATTATGATCAATCATATAACCGTAAACTGCTCGAATTTATCAGAAGACATTTTAAAATTAAATTTGAACTTGAAGTTTTGGAAATTGATGAAGTCCCTATGTTTAACCAAGATGAAAAATGGGATGAAAGTTTCCAACTTCGCTTACTTAATAACAAAATTACACGTGCTGACGGTGTCATCATTGCAACACCTGAGCACAATCACACTATCTCTGCAGCACTTAAATCAGTATTAGAGTGGCTATCATTCGAAGTGCACCCTTTTGAAAACAAGCCTGTAATGATTGTTGGTGCTTCTTACTACGACCAAGGAACTTCACGTGCCCAAGTGCATTTGCGTAAAATCCTTGAAGCACCTGGTGTCAATGCCTATACACTTCCAGGTAATGAATTCTTGCTTGGAAAGGCTAAAGAAGCCTTTGACCTTGAGGGAAACATTACCAACGAAGGTACTATTAATTTCCTTGAACAATGCTTAGACAATTTCATCCAATATGTAGGAGTGGTTTCTAAATTGAAAAAACCAAAACCAATTGAACCTGAAGACTTGGATTGTAACAACCCAATCGCTACAACTGTTACCGAAGTTGATCCTGACGATCCAGAGTGGGTAGAAAAAGTAGCTGAAATCACTGGTGCGGTATCTGGTGATACCTACGTGAAATTGGACCACGGTATTTTGACGGTTAATCAAATTGACATGTTCCTCAAGGCTATGCCATTTGAATTGACCTATGCCGATGATAACAACCAGTTCCTCTACTACAATAACGCCCATCAAGATCCTGATACTATGTTCGCCAAACGTGTACCACCTCAATCTGGTAGCCGTATGTCAACTGTTCACGGCTCACTTCCACCAGCTCGTATGAAAAATGTGGAATGGGTTATCGGTACACTGCGTAATGGTAACCAAGAATATGTTCGTACGATTGTTCCAGGGTCACCTGAAGGAGTTATCAATACGCATAACTATCAGGCTATGTACTATGATGATGGTTCTTATGCAGGAATCAATGAAATCGTCTTTAACTTTAAACCATGGCTTGACTGGTATCTCGAAACAACTGGTCAACGCCTTGTCGGAGGAAGCGGTCCTTTTGCACCAGCTGCAGCTAGTCATGGCGGTAGCGACGCCACATCTGGTGCATCAGATGCGGGTGGTCATGGTGGCGACGCAGCCCCAGCCGCAGATGCCACATCTGGAGCATCCTCATATTAAGACTTGGAAAAGTTGGGACAACTGTCCTGACTTTTTTTCATGGTCATCCTAGATTAAGTTTCACTCGAGCTTGCGCATTTGCCATGCTCCATGCCACATATTTTAGAGGTAAACCTATGTCTCAATTTCAAGAAAAAGTATTCGCTGCTTGTGCTAAAAAAGAAGCTCTCTTTGACGAAAGTCTGGGGCGCTATGCCTTGCGTTCTATGCTTGCAGGAGCTTATCTTACCATGTCGACTGCTGTAGGAATTATTGGTGCGGATGTTATCGCAACAGGTATTCCAGCCCTTTCTCGTTTTGTCTTTGCCTTTATCTTTGCCATCGGACTGGTCTTCGTTCTCATATTCAATGGAGAGTTGGCTACTTCAAACATGATGTTCCTGACCAGTGGTGCCTATTATGGTAAAATCAAATGGAGCAAGATGTGTACCATCCTCCTCTACTGTACCTTCTTTAATTTTGTCGGTGCCCTTATCTTGGCCTGGTTCTTCAACCAATCCTTCTCTTTCCAACATTTGACTGACAAGAGCTTCTTAGTTACTGCTGTCTCAACCAAGCTTGGAAAAACAGATTGGATGAACTTTACAGAAGGTATTACAGCGAATATGTTCGTTAATATTGCCATCTTGGGCTACATGCTCCTCAAAGAAGAATCTGCTAAAATTTTCATTGCGCTATCAGCTATCTTTATGTTTGTATTTTTGATTAATGAACACTTGATTGCTAACTTTGCCTCTTTCATGTTGCTCGGTTTCAACGGTGTGCGTGACGCTGTAGGTAATTTCACTTTGGCAAATATTCTACGTCAGTGGATAGTCGTTTTCTTCGGTAACTGGATTGGCGGAGGTATTTTCATTGGTTTGGCATACTCTTGGCTCAATAAAACTAAAACACCTCACATTGATTAGGAGACCTCATGCGTCAAAAGACATTCATCAAACAAACCAGTCTAGCTATTCTACTCTATTTTATTTGCCTAGCCCTTGCAGTTGCCATTGATTTAATCTTTTTCAAAGTCAAAAATATGTATCATACGCCTGCTTTAGCTGCTATCTTTGCAGGTTGGGTCTATTTGGGGCTTATCAGAAAAACTAAACAATTTGGAGCTATTACCTGTCTGGGTATCTTTATGTCCCTCTTCTTCTTTGCCTCTGGGCACTTTGTTCTAGCCTTTCTTCCTAGCTTTTTAGCCGGCCTTGTCGCTGATTTTCTAGCTAAGAAAGGGAACTATGAGAATAATAAACTTAATCTACTCTCCTATATGATTTTTTCCCTAGGGAACTTAGCACCCATTATCACCATGTGGCTTGCGCCCAAAGCTTATATCGCACAGCTCCTGGCCAAAGGGAAAACTCAAGATTATGTCAATCAAGTTATGGTTCCCTTTACAGGTAGTCATGTCTTAATCCTGATTGGAGGAACGCTCATGGCTGCCCTCATTGGAGGCTACATTGCCCAAAATTGGCTGAAAAAATAAATGGCCATCAGCCTTCCTAACAGAGAGTACAAGACAAACATGCTTTTCTTATGTTATAATGAAAAAGAATACAGTCTTTTTCTACTTTGTTAGAAAGGACCTAAAGGGAGACCTAATGATGAAAAAACAAAAAATCGCTGTCTTGGGCCCCGGTTCATGGGGAACTGCCCTTGCTCAGGTACTCAACGACAACGGACACGAGGTCCGTATTTGGGGAAACATCCCTGAACAAATTGATGAAATTAACGAGAAACACACCAACACCCGCTACTTCAAGGATGTGGTTTTGGATGAAAACATTAAAGCCTACAAGGAACTGTCTGAAGCCCTAGATAGTGTCGACGCTGTTCTCTTTGTTGTTCCAACCAAAGTTACTCGCTTAGTTGCTAAACAAGTTGCCGAACTTTTGGACCACAAAGTTGTTGTCATGCATGCTTCAAAAGGATTGGAACCCGGAACACACGAACGTCTTTCAACAATCCTTGAAGAAGAGATTCCTAGGGAACTTCGTAGTGACATTGTTGTCGTATCTGGTCCAAGCCACGCTGAAGAAACTATCGTTCGCGATATCACTTTGATTACAGCAGCATCTAAGGATCTTGAAGTGGCACGCTATGTCCAAGGCATCTTCAGTAATAACTACTTCCGCCTCTACACCAATTCAGATGTGATTGGTGTTGAAACAGCTGGTGCTCTTAAAAACATTATCGCGGTAGGTGCAGGTGCCCTCCACGGTATGGGATATGGGGACAATGCTAAGGCAGCCGTTATTACTCGTGGACTTGCAGAAATCACTCGTCTTGGTGTGAAACTCGGTGCCGATCCTTTGACTTACAGCGGTCTATCTGGGGTTGGTGACCTTATTGTTACAGGAACTTCTATCCATTCACGTAACTGGCGTGCTGGGG
This sequence comes from Streptococcus sp. SS4, assembly GCF_030440125.1. Taxonomy (NCBI): domain Bacteria; kingdom Bacillati; phylum Bacillota; class Bacilli; order Lactobacillales; family Streptococcaceae; genus Streptococcus; species Streptococcus sp. SS4. Next base: position 29,556 of record NZ_JAQFJM010000015.1, read on the forward strand.
ATGCGCTCGGTCGTGGAGAAAAACTAGAAGACATTGAACGTAACATGGGAATGGTTATCGAAGGTATTTCAACCACAAAGGTTGCCTACGAAATCGCCCAAGAACTCGGTGTCTACATGCCAATTACAACAGCAATCTACAAATCTATCTATGAGGGTGCTGATATCAAGGAATCTATTCTCAATATGATGTCCAATGAATTGCGCTCTGAAAATGAATGGGATAAAAAATAAAAATCTAAGGAGTTCTCATGAAGAATCAAAAAGTTAAAAAAGCTATCATCCCCGCTGCAGGACTCGGGACACGCTTTTTACCAGCTACTAAGGCCTTGGCCAAAGAAATGTTGCCAATCGTTGACAAGCCAACCATCCAATTTATCGTTGAAGAAGCCCTCAAATCAGGTATTGAAGATATCTTGGTGGTTACTGGTAAGTCAAAACGTTCTATCGAAGACCACTTTGATTCAAACTTCGAGTTAGAATACAACTTGGAACAAAAAGGTAAGACAGACTTGTTGAAATTGGTTAATGACACCACTGCTATCAACCTCCACTTTATCCGTCAAAGCCATCCGCGTGGTCTTGGAGATGCAGTTCTTCAAGCCAAAGCATTTGTCGGAAATGAGCCATTCGTTGTCATGCTTGGTGACGACCTCATGGATATCACTAATGACAAAGCAGTACCTTTGACTAAGCAGCTCATTAACGACTATGAGGAAACACATGCATCAACCATTGCAGTTATGCCTGTACCTCACGAAGAAGTTTCTTCATATGGTGTCATCGCCCCTCAAGGCAAAGGCGAAAATGGACGTTATAGCGTTGAAACTTTCGTTGAAAAACCAAATCCAGAAGATGCACCAAGTGATCTTGCTATCATCGGACGTTACCTTCTAACACCTGAAATTTTCGGTATTTTGGAAACTCAAAAACCAGGTGCTGGAAACGAAGTCCAACTGACTGATGCCATCGATACACTTAACAAGACACAACGCGTCTTTGCTCGCGAATTTACTGGAGACCGTTATGATGTCGGTGACAAATTCGGATTCATGAAAACGTCTATCGATTACGCACTTAAACATCCTCAAGTTAAAGATAACCTCAAGCAATACCTCATTGACTTGGGCCACAAACTTGAAGGCAAAGCAGCTAAAAAAGACTAAAATAAAATCCATCGAACATAACATTCGATGGATTTTTCATATGGCTTAAAAATAAGTGAATCCTAGAAGAATCAGCAATAGTAAAATATAGGTTAAAAGAGCTGTAGAACGCCAACCTCTACTAAATAAGCGACTTTCAACCTTGTTGGCCAAAAAGATAGCTGCAAGAGCACCTCCAACTAAACCACCGAGATGGCCTGTAATCCCAACACTAGGTGTAAAAAGGTTGAAGATTAAGTTAATAACAATCAAAGCCAAATAATTACGGCCTAACTGATTAAGCAAGGGGCTGTGACTGTAATAACCAAGAATCACAACAGCCGCAAAAAGTCCAAACAAGGATGTCGAAGCACCAGCTGCAATAACATTAGGCGTAAAAAGTAAGGTAAAGGCATTTCCCATAACACCAGCTAACAAATAAAGCCCTAGAAAACGTGGAGTCCCAAAAATCTGCTCAGCCATTTTCCCCATAAAGTAAAGAGCAAGCATATTAAATAGAAAATGCTCAACACCTATATGCACAAAAATTGGTGTTACAAGACGCCAAAGGTTCAAGGGACTGTACTGAACAAACGCACCGTACATAGCTCCCATCTTAAAAAGGCTCAAAGGCGAAGTCGCTTGAAAGCCGTTTAAAAGATATTGACAGATAAAAGTCAACGTCGTAAGCCCCAACAATAGATAGGTTGCCGGGTATTTCTTCCACTCATTTATTTGCATGTGACGACCTCCTTAACAGGAATATCATAGCTGTCTGGTTGAAAATCATGTTTCTGGCAAGGATAAATCGTACTAACTGTATCCCCTTCAAAATCAGACAAATAGCGATCATAGTAACCTGCTCCGTAACCAATACGATAGCCTTCATCATTAAAAACTACTCCTGGCACATGAATCAAATCAATCTCTGATTTTTCCACAGCCAAATCAGACGCAGGTTCCATCAAGCCAAAAGAGGTTGCAACAAGATTACCTGGATCATAATCCACAAAAATCATTCGACCTTGTTTATATGTTTTAGGAATCAAAAGTCGTTTACCATCCTTTAAAGCCTGATTGATTAAAAGACTGGTATTATATTCATGAGGAAAGGACAAATAAGTCGCAATCACCTGAGCCTCTTTATAAGCAGGTAAGGCAATCAATTGCTCCAAAAGATGTTTATCTATCTTAGCCTTAGTCTCAGGTTCTTGTGAAGTTAATTGAGCCAAGACTGTTTTTCTAAGTTCATTTTTCATAGGTTTATCATATCAAAAAATCTACCAAAAGTCAGACTTGGTAGATTTTTTAGCTTTATCGACTCTGATTAGGCTTCTGCCTTGTGTTTAAGGAATTTTCCAATTTCAGCCACTGCAAAAGCGAGAGCATCTTCGTTTGGACTCATCTTAGGATGGTGAAGTGCATATGGCGTGTCGATTCCCAACCAGAACATGACACCAGGAACTTTACTAAGCAAATAACCAAAATCCTCTCCAGTCATAGCCGGTGGACAATCAATCAGGTTAACTTCTGGGCTAGCATCAAAGAAGGCCATCAACTCTTTGGCCAAGGCTGGATTATTTTCCACAGGAAGATAACCACCTTGTTTCAACATGATATCCACTTCCATACCAAAGCTAGCTGCTACACCTTCTGCAATCTGGCGCACGCGCTTCTGGATAAGGAGACTCATTTTCTGAGTAAGGGTACGAATAGTTCCATAAACCTCTGCAGTTTCAGCGATAACATTATTAGTAGTTCCTGCATGGAAAGAACCAAAGGTAACTACCCCACCCTGAATAGGGTCAACATTACGACTGACAATCGTTTGCACTTGAGTAATAAAGTAAGAAGCTGCTACAAGAGCATCATTGGCCTCATGTGGAAAGGCCGCATGTCCACCTTTCCCCTTGAAAGTAACGAGGACTTCACAAGTCCCAGCAAAAAGGGTACTTGTGTTAGTCGCAATATCACCTACCTTGAAATCTGGACGGACGTGGAGGCCATAGAACTCATCTGGCAACCAATCTCCAAAGGCACCATCTTCATACATAAGCATACCACCAGCTTCATTTTCTTCGGCTGGTTGGAAGAGGAAGAGCATGTTATTTTTAGGCTGTACTTGAAGCATCTGGTCCAAAAGACCAAGTGCTGTGGTCATGTGCATATCGTGTCCACAAGCATGCATACGACCTTCATGAGTAGACTTGAAGTCAAGATCTGTTTCCTCTACGATTGGGAGGCCATCAATATCTGTACGCCAACCAATGGTTTTTTCAGGAGCATGCCCGTGAAGATAGACAAGAATTCCTGTACGCCAAGTACGTTGCTCCACAAAGTCCTTACCTTCAGTCATTTCGGCAATACGCTCTAAGAGGTAAGCCTGAGTTTTAAATTCTTCCAAACCAATTTCAGGAATTTGGTGAAGGTCTCGTCTGATTTTAATTAAATCAAGTGTCATGTTTTTACCCTTTTTATTGTCTTATTTTATAGAGAATCTAGAAATAGAGGCCTTACAGGCCTCTACTATCAATATGTTACAAGTTACGCAAAGCGTCTTCGAGTGCTGTTTTTTGTTGTGTTTTTTCATCGATTTCCTTGATGATACGAGCTGGAACACCAGCTACAACCACATTTTCAGGAACATCTTGAGTAACGATAGCTCCAGCAGCAACGACTGAACCGTTACCAACTTGAACACCTTCAATAACAACAGCATTAGCACCAACAAGGACGTTGTCACCGATACGAACTGGGTCTGCTGAAGCTGGTTCAATCACACCAGCAAGGACCGCACCCGCACCGATGTGGCTGTTTTTACCAACAGTAGCACGACCACCAAGGATTGCGCCCATATCAATCATAGTACCAGCACCAATTTCAGCACCGATGTTGATAACAGCACCCATCATAACAACAGCATTATCTTCGATAGTTACTTGGTCACGGATAATAGCGCCTGGTTCGATACGCGCATTAAGGTGACGTTTATCAAGCAATGGAACAGCTGAGTTACGGCCATCTTGTTCTACAACGTAGTCCTTGTTTTCAGTCAAGTTTGCAAGAAGTGGTTCGATATCTTTCCAGTCTCCGAAAAGAACATTACCAAGCTTAGTGACAGAAGCTGGAACAGCGGTTGCCAATTCCCCTTCAAAAGTTACTTTAACATTCGTTTTCTTTTCAGCATTACCGATAAAAGCGATAATTTCTTGTGCAGACATTTTTTGTGCAGTCATGAGATTCTCCATTCACATAAAGTTAGGAATTATTATACCAAAAATTCTGATAATTGTCTTTGCTTTTGCCAAATAGAGTGTATTTTTATGTAAAATTTGTCTTTAGAGCCTCTATGTCAGTAATCACTCGATCTGGTTTGATTGGGGATTTCTCCAACTCTCGACGAGAATAAGGGAAGGTATTCAGCAAGATACCATCGATCCCAACTGCTTCAGCCACAGCAATATCAGTCGTCAAGTCATTTCCCACCATAACAGTCTCAGATGGCTTTAACCCATGATCATCCAAAACTTGCTTTAAAAATTCAGGTTGAGGCTTACAGATACCCGCATCCGAAGACAGGTAAATGGCATCAAAGTAAGGTCTTAACTCCATTAAGTCAATCTCAGTATTAGTAAAGGCTGCTTGAGCATTAGACAAGAGATAGAGACGACGACCCTGCTCTTTTAGAAAGGTCAAAACCTCCTTGGTATGCGGATAAGCTAACAACTGCTTACGAGATAAGACGCGAAAGACCATGGCTATCAAATTTCCCCAATCGTCCGGCTGACTAGAGTTACTAGACTGAGGCCGACCATCTACATAAAGCTGGTTGAAAATGTGAGCTAAATCAATTTCTGGATAAGCAACTCCTTTAATCTCTATTAACTCCTTACGAGTCTGAGCCACACGCTTAGCATAAGATTTTTTAAGACTTTCACCCTTATAATCCGCCCCATAAGCTTGGTAAAGTTGGGCTAATTTATCCCATAACATAGGATCCTTCTCATCGGTTAGGATATCAACCAAGGTACCATAAAAATCAAAAATGTAGTTCTTATAGGCTCTATTTTTCATCACTTTTTACCCATTACTGAAACTTTCTTACTTATTGCTCCCATCATACATCTTTTAGGAAGACCAAACAAGCTAACTGAGATATTTTCCCATCAAAAAAATCCCAACGACTGTTAGGATTGCTTATCATCTCTAATACGACCAATCAGCAGCTCTCCCGCAACGGTTAATTGCGTCACTGAAGTCAGGTCCAAAGTATCCTTATTGGCATGGAAGAAAAGAGGTGTCATCTCAGCAAATGTTTGAACATGCTCTGATGGCATAGACCAAGTCTTAGCAATCGTCACACGCTCCAAAAGCTCACAAGACTCTTGAAAATGTTCCAGAACATCCTGGTTAGAATAAGCCTGCGCCTCCGGTAACAGTTGGCGAAACTCTTTAAGATGATCTTCGTGAGGAATAACCTTGAAAATCAAGCCATGATCAGACAAAAGTCTTCCAAATTCTTGATAATTAGCTGGTGAAAAGATATCTAAAATGACATCGATACCGTGTTCACATAAGGGCAATTGAGCCAAATCACCAACAAACCAAGCTACATTTTTCTGAGGATTTTGACGAGCCGCAAGAAGGATAGAATCCTTAGACAAGTCAAAGGCCATGAAATCTTTGTCAAACTGTTGAGCCAACTGACGGCTATAATAGCCTTCACCACAGGCAACATCTAACACGTGCGAGTGTCCAGGAAGGTCACGCAAGCGCTCTGAAATCACCTCCAGGATAGGATCGTAATAGCCTGCTGCAAGAATCTGACTCCTCTTTTCAAAAGAAGCCATATCATAGTGCTTATCTCCCTTAGTCTGTCTTAAAAAATTGACAAAGCCCTGCTTGGCAATATTAAAGGTATGCCTATTCTGACAAACCAAGCTAGACAAATCCAAATGCATTGGCGCCTGACAGATAGGACAAGCAAAAAGACTCTCTTGATCTTTAAAAACACTAAATTTGGCCATAAATCCTCCTCGACACAAAAAAAGAGCACACACCTGAAATCGCTTAGGGCTGCTGGATTCCTCCCCTGACCCGCTTCACGCACAGATGTTGCTCCGAAAAATATTATACCATAAATCGAAGTGATTGCAAGTAGAGAACTTATGATAAGACTAGCTAGTCCTATTTCCTATCAGTCCCTATTATTTCCTTCGGTCAGTCTAAACTTCGATAAAACATAAGACTT
>NZ_JAQFJM010000016.1:0-29401 GCF_030440125.1 Streptococcus sp. SS4
TACCTGTTGTAGCGTCATCACCTGTCCAGTGACCTTGTTCGTCGACTTGACCTACTTTGTAGTTACCTGCTGGTACCAATTCGTATGTCTTACCTTCGAATTCGATTTCTTTTGGACGGTTGTCTACAACTGTATCGTAGTCTTTATCAACTGGTTGGTCTTTTTCATCTGTTACAGATGCTTTGATTGTCTTACCTTCAGTGTCTACATAGTGAACGTAAACATTACCTTTCACTTCTTTATAAACGTAAGTGATTGTTGATTTAGGTTTATCAACTTTACCTTTAATTGGATCAGATGATTCAAGGTGTCCATCGCCGTCAACTTTACCTACTGGGTAGTCACCTTTTGGTACGATCTTGTATGTCTTACCATCTGGAGTCTTGATTGTGTTAGGTTTTTCACCTTCCTCAGTTGTGTTATATGGAGTGTCATATGGTGAGTTTGGTGTGTCTTGACGTGGTTTTTGGATTTCTTTACCATCATTCTCACGGATGTAAGTGATGATTACTTCACCAACTTTAGGAGTTTCACTTTCAGACATTGATTGAGAAATTGAAACTGAAGTTGATTCAGAGCTTGAAAGTGATTCTGAAACTGAAGTTGAAGTTGATGTAGATTCTGAAAGGCTAGCAGATGCTGAGTAAGATTCAGAAGCTGATACTGATTCAGATACAGAAGTTGATTCTGAAGAGCTTGCTGATTCTGATGCAGATGCTGAAGCTGATGTGCTTGCTGATTCTGATGCAGATGCTGACTCAGATGCACTTGCTGATTCTGATGCAGATGCTGACTCAGATGCGCTTGCTGATTCTGATGCAGATGCTGACTCAGATGCGCTTGCTGATTCTGATGCAGATGCTGACTCAGATGCACTTGCTGATTCTGATGCAGATGCTGACTCAGATGCGCTTGCTGATTCTGATGCAGACGCTGACTCAGATGCACTTGCTGATTCTGATACAGATGCTGACTCAGATGCGCTTGCTGATTCTGATGCAGACGCTGACTCAGATGCACTTGCTGATTCTGATACAGATGCTGACTCAGAAGAAGATGTTGATTCAGATTCTGAGTTATTTGTAACAATTGAAGTTGACTCAGAGAGTGAAAGTGAAACTGAGATAGATTCTGAAGTTGAAACTGACTCAGATGCACTTGCTGATTCTGATGCAGATGCTGACTCAGATGCGCTTGCTGACTCAGATGCGCTTGTTGACTCAGATGCGCTTGTTGATTCTGACGCAGATACTGAAGCTGATGTGCTTACTGATTCTGACGCAGATGCTGACTCAGATGCGCTTGCTGATTCTGACGCAGACGCTGAAGCTGATGCACTTGCTGATTCCGATGCAGATGCTGAAGCTGATGTGCTTACTGATTCTGATGCAGATGCTGACTCAGATGCGCTTGCTGATTCTGATGCAGATGCTGACTCAGATGCGCTTGCTGATTCTGACGCAGATGCTGACTTAGACGCACTTTCTGATTCTGATTGTGATACAGATTGTGACTTAGACACTACTTCTGATTCTGATTGTGATACAGATTGTGACTTAGACACTACTTCTGATTCTGATTGTGATACAGATTGTGACTTAGACACTACTTCTGATTCTGATTGTGACACTGATTGTGATTTAGAAACCACTTCTGATTCTGATACAGATTGTGACTTAGACACTACTTCTGATTCTGATTGTGACACTGATTGTGATTTAGAAACCACTTCTGATTCTGATACAGATTGTGACTTAGATGTTACTTCTGATTCTGATTGTGACACTGATTGTGATTTAGAAACCACTTCTGATTCTGATACAGATTGTGACTTAGATGCTACTTCTGATTCTGATGAAGATTGTGATTTAGACACTACTTCTGACTCGGATTGCGAGTTTGATGCAGAGTTTGAGAATGATTGCGATTGAGAAGCAGATTCAGAATCATTCATCTTAACGAAGTAATAGTTCACATCAGTTGATGGTTTAATCGCAGTTGGAATTGAGTAGTTGTTTGAGAATGATGAATAACCCTTCAATTCAGAGTATACTTTTCCGTTTGGTGCTGTTGGGTCATTCGCAACAGATCCTTCTGCTTGGATTTCTGGAACTTTACCAGCGATTACGTTGTAACTGTTATTACCAGCTCCGGCAGGTGTCAATGATGTGCTTGGAGCACCTTTGAATGGACGTGGATAAGTATGTAGAGTTCCGTCCATTTGTTTATAAGTATCTGTCTCAGTAGCAGACTGCCAACCAGTGATAATGAGTGATTTACTTCCAGCTGTTTCGTTGACTTCAATATAGTAGTCACCATTTTTGCTGTTTACTTTTGAAACTTTTGTCTCATCAGCTTTCCACTCTTCACCAGCTTTGTTAACTTTACTTGTATAGATGAGTGTGTACTTAGATACATCTTCAGTACCAATATCTGATGTAGCAAAATTGTTAACCTGTGATGGATCAAGGGCGTAGAATTTCGTTACAGTTGAGCCATCAGTATCAACGATTTCAGAAATACGTTTCACATAGTAGTGGTTTGCTCCACCTTGAAGTTCGACAAGTTTTTGTCCAACAACACCCTTACCGAGAATACCTGATGTTTTTTGAGTTGTATCTGTTGTGGCAGCTACAGGTTTGTAACCAGCAACATCACGATTTCCTGAGGCTGTGAATTGTTGCCCTGCAAGACCTGTTTGAGTATAGCTTGCAAGAACTGTTTCATTTCCAGTTGGTTTGTATGTTTGACCTTCTGTGTACTTGCTACTGTCAACGACTTTATAGTAAGTTGTTTGATCAGCTTTAGCATAAGGAACAGAAGTTTGAACGTTTTGTTTGTCTTCACCTTGGTTACCTGGGTAGTTAGTATCACGGATTTGAAGTGTTTCATACTCAAGGTTAGCATTTACCAATGAGAAGGTAACGTTACCTGGATTAGTTCCGTTAGCAGCTGCGTATGTCAAAGTGTTAGTTACATCAGAGTTATTGTTTGTGATGTAGCTTGGAAGTGAGATATTGCTTTCTCCCGCTTTGATTGTACGAGTGTAAACTTCTGAGCCATCAGACTTCTTAACGATACGCAAGTAAACATCTGGGTTAGCTGAAAGGCTACCTGTGATTGCTGAACGGTCTACTGAAAGTGTAGCGTAGTAATCAAAGTTTGTTTTAGCACCAGTAGCGTGGTTTGTTTTAAGGAATTGCCATACACCGAAAGTGAAACGATCAGCGTTTGGATCCAAAGCATAACCAGCTTCATTGAAGGCTGCATCTTCAATCGTTGCACCATTAGCATTTGAAATAACTGGGTTAGTATCTACACTACCAGTAGTGCTTGTTGAGATTGGTGCCAACTGTGCAGTAACTGCTGCAACACCGTTAACTACTGAGTTACCTGTGAAGCCGTTGTCAGTGATCTTAGTCATCATGTTGTCAACAGCGTTACCAAGGCGCTCACGTTGTTCTGCGTAAGCAGCGTTTGTTGCTGATGCAGCAAGTAATGTAGTTGATTTAGCAACTTCTTCTTGAACTGTTGCGATAGCAGTTTGGATTTCAGTTTTAGCAGCTGTATCAGTCAACTTAGCTTGGTAATCTTTAGCGATACCTACAAGCAATTCTGCTTCTGAAACGTTTTGATCCAAGATAGTTTTTTCATCTTCTTGAGTAGCTGTTTCTGATGCAGTTGCAGCTGTTGAAGTTGCTGATTCTGAAGCTGAAGATGATTCTGAGTGTGAACCACTGTTGCTTTCAGTGTGTGATTGGCTTTCAGATGTTGAGTTCACTTTGCTAAGTGAAACAGATTCTGAGATAGCTTGTGACAATTCTGCTGATACAGATTGTGATACTGAAACTGAAGCGTCTGTGCTTGCTTGAGCGTCAACTGAAGAGCTTGTAGACTCTTGACTAGCTGATGCTGGAGCTTCTGAAGCTACTGTTTCGGATACTGGAGCAGCGCTCAAGGCAACTGAATCTGAGTTAGCAATGATATCATGATTTGTAGTTGCTTGGCTTTCCAAAGCTGGTGCAGTTGTTTCTTCGGCTTGAGCAGTGTAAGTTGCTACTGCTCCACCTGCCACAGCACCTGCTGCTGCAATCCCTTTAAGAAGAGCTGTACCTGAAAGAAGAGAAGATTTTTCTTCTACATTTTGAACTGTTACTGACGGAGCATCTGCGCCACCTTTAACAACTTTGAAAAGTCCAAAGTTAGATGTTGCAGCACGAAGCCAGTTTTTACCCGATTTGATAAGTTTGAAGCGAGTCACGCGATCAGTTTCGCGGAATTCACCTTCGTTACGTCTAAAAAACATATTTACCTCCTAAAAATATGAGTTATTTCCTAATCTGGAAATTACAATTTATAATATATCACAAGTTTACTAAAAATTGTTCTTTTTTATCTCATTTTCTCCAAAAAAATGTAAGGTTTCCGCAATTCTGAATTTTCTGATTACTATAAATAATTACCATTGTTTTTAAGTGAAAACGGTTGAAACTCCCTATTTTATGCTATTTATTTCTATTATTCTCATTTTTAAGCTGACTATCGTTCGGTTTAAAATTATCCAACAATTCCATTTTTGATAAATTGTCACACAATTACAATCAATTATTTTAGGCGAATTCTTTACATCTGTTAGGCTATTATTGACTATTTTTTAACATTAATCCTAATTAGAGACAGGTCTTCCTTAAATCCTTAAGTCTAAAGTGAAAATGATTTGATTAATTTATAAATAGTCAAGATATATGCTCAGATTTGTCACAAAAAAGAATTACCTTCCGATAATTCTTTTTAGACTATTAACCAAGGGCCATTATAGCATCAATAAAAAGCTTCTTGATGAAATAACCATTGCTAATGAGGTAGGCAGTGTATTGTGCGTTAGCAACCATCTGGGCATACTGCTCCTCGGTACATTCTTGTACACAACGGTCTGCTTCTTCCAGACTCGAAACGACAAAGCCTAGGCCATGTTCTCTGACATAGTCAGCATTTGAAAGATAGTCAGGCACCACAACTGGCAAGCCTGCAGCTAAATAGGTAGAGAGTTTATAGGAAATATTCAACTTATAGTAATCAAGCTCATCTTCAGATTTTTCTGAATTCCCCCAGACAAGACCAAAACCTCCTTTAGAAAGGTCAAACAAGAGCTCCTGTTTATTACGCCAGCCTTCAAGTTGAATTCTGGAATAATCCTTGTCTTCTTCTTTTTCCGCATAGACATGAAGAGGTGTCTCCTGCTGCCAGTTGAGAATGTGGGGGAAACGAGTTGGATTACCAGCAAAGATGAGCTTCTTTTGGAAGCTTGGTTTGTGCAAGTCAAGGTTATGAGGCAAATCCCAAAGTTCCTGGATAATAATCTTTTTGACCGTTAACCCTTCCTCAATGAGTCGATCACGCATTTGTTCTGATGGAACAACGACGACATCACAAAGATTGTACATCTCAATGTAGTTAGGCATGAGGAAATAATTACTAGGAAACATTATAGGTGGAACATCATGGATGAACATCACAAGTTTGGTTTGCACTGCCCTAAATTTATGAATGAGGCTAGTGTCCCAAGCGACACTATTCCACGACGGCGACTGGAAGAAGACAATATCGCCATAGCTCACTCCTGCCACAATACCATCAAGGCGGGAATTTAATTCACCACTTGACTCCTGGCTATTATCGTAGAAATAGATTGCTAATTCATTGGCACCAAGCTCCTTGGCAATCTTCATGGTATCATTTTGGGCAATCAAGGCCACACTACGTGGGGACTGCCCAAATAAATTCGTAAAATGTACACGCATACATACTTCTTTCTATTATATGGTAGGAAGTCCTCTACTTACTTATAAGAAACAATCATAAAAATAAGTAAGAGGATAAAGAGGGCTATGCTGATAGCCAAGGTCAACATTTTTCGAATCGGTTGGCTAGCCCAATAACTTGGTTTACCGATATTACTAGTGGCATCCGTTGAGAAAATCTGCGTTTGACGCGGTTGGATGGTCACTAGGACGATAAGGGCAACCGAAAGAATCACTGCTAGAACCATAAATACTAACATCATAAGACTACCTCAACAAACCAATAAGGGTGAAGATCAAACCGATGATAATAACAAGTCCGAGCATGATTGAAAAGCTCTTGTTAATCTTCTCTCCTCTGGTTTCTTTTTCTTTTGTGATAGGCTTTTGCTTGAGTTCTTCCATACGGCCTTCAACGTCACCGTAGAATAAATCTTTTTTAGACATGATTTCCTCCTAAAAGTGATTGTAAGCGGTCGGCCAACTCAGAAGCAGTCAGAGTATTGGCTTGAGCTTCTTGAGCTTGCATGGCCTCTTGCATGGCTTGATTGTCGCTTAGGACCTGCTTAATCTTGGCAACCATAGCTGGATAGTTCTGACTGGCATAGATATGCTCTGGTGCTGTATAGACAGGTCCATGAGCTGTTTCTGAAAAGGCCAAAATCAATAATTGGTGTTCAAAGGCAGTTCGCGTCGCCTTGTACAATTCATTATGATGGTTAATGTCCAAATAGAGGTCAGACTCTTGATAGAGCTTGTCCAACTGCTTGTGACTAGCATTTGGATGGAGCACAACGTTTGAATAACGCATCATCGAGAGCAATCTTGGTGACATCTCAGTGACTGCCGCAATCTGGAAGGTCACATCAGGGAGTGACTCAACCAAGGCTTCTAAACGCTCAATTTGGTCTGAATTGGTTGCAATAAAGGCATTACGAGGTTTGCCATGATTTTCCTTGAAGTCATAGGCATAGCCAAGTGACAAGACCTTATGTTTTTTATCCTCAGGCACCAGCGTCGAGGCTTTTTCATAAGTCACTTTATCAGGAATGATGATGGCATTGGCTCTGGCTGAATTATCCTCCAAGATACCATTCATATTACCTGGAAGGACATCACCCAGTGGCTCTTGCCAGGCAAGGACATCAGTGGCACCTTTATTTTCCATAGTCCATGAGACGATGAAAGGTGTCGCCAGGCTATTAAAGATAATGTGGTCGATATCACCAAAGACCTGAGCTAGGAAGGCTTTGACAAATTCGGTACGGTTGGCGAAACGACGAAGGGCTTGTCCTGGTAGAGTCAAGAGAATATCACTGGTGAGATGATTTTCCAAGATACGTTCGTCGCCTTCTTTGGTTTGGTAGCTGGTAAAGACTGCCTGACCGTTCTCATCATGAGTGGTTTTGGCAAAGCAGAATCCGTATTTGTTATAGTGGTCCACTTGGCGAATTTTTCCTGACTTGTCTAACCATTCGACACTTTTAACGATACGAGCCTTGCTACCTTCTGGGTAGGTGATGCGGGCACGTTCTTCGGTAAGATTAGACACACGCGCCATCTGATTATTCCCTGAAATTTCCCAAAAGTCTGGCACAGGAACTTGGTTGAAAAAGCGTGGTTTGCCAGTTTCCTCTTCTGCTTCCACATAATAGGTGAAAGGAGAGAGAGCATCTTGAGGGAGAAAACCATCTGGATTGATGACAACTGTTGTGGCATCATAGCCTGCTACCTGAAGAGAGTAAGCTAGATCCTTACTGGCTTGATTGTAGTAATCACATAAGAATATCATGAGCGTACCTCCTCAAGTAACTGTTTCCAAGCTGCCTTGACTTGACTGGTCAAGAAGGCTTTGGCAAGGTCATAAGATTTTTGACGCATGGCTTCGATATTGTCTTTTTCATAGAGACGGACAATGGCATCCTTATAGGACTTGGTGATGACATCCACAACATGATTTTCAGCGACAGGGAGGAGATAACCATTGACCCCGTCTTCGATAAAGGTTTGATTTCCGTAAGGCACATCAAATCCAATCATCGGAAGACCTGAACCAACCGCCTCCATGAGAGTAAGGCCAAAACCTTCACTGGTTGAAGCTGTTAGGTAGACCTCGTACTGGCTATAAATGTCAGTCAAGTCAGCGTGCCCCATGAGTCGGATATAGTCGCCAGCTTGTGCTTCGACAATAATCTCACGCAACTTGGCATCCATACTACCACTACCGTAGATATCAAAAGTGATATCTGGCAGAGTCTTATGAACCTCGATAACCGCACGAACCAACCAGTCAATGTGTTTTTCCTGAGCCAATCGTGAGGCCGTGATCATTGAGAATGGCTTACGTGGCTTGTCCTGCCCGACCAATTCAGGCAGACTTCCCACTGGAATAGTGTAGATTTTGGGATCGTGGTTGGTGTAGCGACGGAACTGCTCTTGAAGAATTTCCTTCTGACGATCAGTTGCCACGATAAAGAAATCAACCTTGTCCGCATTGGTAAACTGGTACTCGTAATAGTTATTCCAGAGAATATAGTTGCCATCAGTTTGATTGACACTAAAATGCTCAGCGTGAACCACTACACCTAGGCGAGCAGCTTGCGCTTCTTCAAAGACCAACTGGCCAATACCTGTTTCACGGTCCAAGATGACCACATCATCCTTGGTTAGGGCTAGACGTTTGAAGAAATAGCGAAGGAATTCTTGCTTACCATAAAGAACCTGATCAGGAAAACGGTAGATATCCTGATTATTGTCTCCGACAATCATGTCATAGGCTGTAGATCCATCTTCGTTATAAAAACGACGTTGGTAAACCTTGGCTTGATTGTCCTTAGGCGCAAAATACTCACTGCAGTAACGGGTGTAAGAGTAAAAGTCCTTGCGCAAGAGCTTGTCATTGACAAAATAGCTGACTGTTTCCACTGCATCTTCGTCCATCGCACGAAGGTTACATGCTACTACCATATCATCCTGTGGATAATGGTAACGAATGAGGCGACCAGCAACTTCCTTGCGCTCAGGATTGGCAGGTAAGACGGTCTCTATTTCTGCTAGGCTAATGGTCGATGGCGCAATCTTGATATCTGTAAAATAGTTATGAAGCCAGATGATTTCATCGTCTGAAAAACCAATCTTGCTAGTCATATGCTCGATATTATCCCCAAGGATGAGGTCCATAAAGACAAATTTTGCTTCTTGCCCCATTTCCCTGAAAATCTTAGCACGATAGGCCTGAGCATACTCAACACCACTGCTGGCCCAACCTATGCCTAAATTAATGTTATATACTGTCATAATTTCCTTATTTTATGGGAAATGGCTGATGATATCTCCTTTTTTAGTGACTTGCACCTGACTAAGGAGAAGATTACGAACCATATCCTTTCTGATTTGACGTTTCATGGCTTCGAAGCCCTTGTAGGCCTCTTGGTAATATTCGACAATAGGGTTCTTTTGACTGAGTTGCTGGCTACCGATAGCCATTTGGAGTTGTTGCAGATAGTCTACCTGCTCCACCCAGTTGTCATCCACAGCCTTCAGCATGGATAGGCGTTGGAAATACTCGTTAAGTTCCTTGGTTTTCAACTCCTGCTTCTTAGCATCAAGTTCACGATAGGCAAACTGGTAGATGAGTTCCAAGACTTGCTCACGATTGTTGAGGTCTAAATCCTTAGGAATTTCATTGATGCGGAAGCTGATATTACGCAAGATAAAGTGGTAAAGATTTTCCGCTTTTGAGAAATCTTCCTCAGCCATTGCTTGGTCGATGAAATCGTCAAGAACCTCGTCGATAACAGTGTCCAAACCTTGATTGTGGTAGATGAGACGGTCACGTTGAGCATAAATCATCTCACGTTGGATGTTCATACTTTCTGCAAATTCAAGCGTCTGACGACGTGAGGTACGACCAGAACTTTCGCTAGCTTCTTGGGCTTTTTCAACCAATTTACGATACTTACGACCGGTCAGTTCCTTAGGCTCAATGTGATCATTAATGGCGTATTCTTTGTAGGTACGGTGAACCCAAGATGGACCGTATTTTTTAATCACATCGTCTTCAAGTGAGACAAAGAATTTAGACATACCAGGGTCACCTTGACGTCCAGAACGACCACGGATTTGCAAGTCAATACGTTGACTTTCCATACGTTCCGTACCGATTACGACCAATCCACCCAGTTCAGCTACGCCCTTGCCAAGCTTGATATCTGTTCCACGTCCAGCCATTGAAGTCGCAACTGTCACGGCACCCATTTGTCCTGACTCAGCAATCATCTCAGCCTCTCGAGGTGCGTTGTTGGCATTTAGGAGATTATGAGCAATCCCCTCACGCAAAAGTAAAGAAGAATAAAGCTCTGACATTTCCACCGAACCAACGAAAATCAAGATAGGATTGCCTTTTTCATGATAATGCTTAACATACTCTAAAGAAGCAAAGACCTTCTCTGGCAGAGTCGCATAAATCTTATCTGGATAGTCGATACGTTGTTTCTTACGGTTGGTTGGAATTTGAATGACCTTCATACCATAGGTATCGAGAAATTCTTTTTCCGCAACCTTACCAGTACCAGTCATCCCTGAAATTTTCTTGAATTTTTTAAAGAGACTTTGGTAGGTGATAGAAGCCATGGCTCTGGTTTCTTGTGACAAGGCCACTAATTCCTTGGCTTCGATGGCTTGGTGGAGTCCACCTTGGAGCTTGGTCAATTCCAAGAGACGACCTGTCGATTTATCAAGAAGAACCACTTCAGGCCCTTTCTTACCATCACGAATGATGTAGTCCTTGTCCTTTTTATAGAGCAAGTGGGCACGAAGTGAAAAGAGCAAATGACGGGCAAAGGTACTATTTTCCTCATCGTAGAGGTTGCCGATACCGAGGTAGTTTTCAGCAGCCTTGGCACCCTTAGTGGTCAACCAAACTTCACTTTTTTCCTCTTTGAAGATGTAGTCTTCACCCTCGACCAAGGTGGTCATGAGTGTATCCATCATTCCATAGTAGTTGGACTGAACACGGGGCGCACCAGAAATAATCAAGGGCGTCTGGGCACTATCAAGAAGGACAGAGTCTACCTCATCGACGATAGCATAGTTAAAAGGACGCATGTATTTCCCGTCTTGGTTAGAAGCAAGGTTATCAATCAAATAGTCAAAACCTAGACTGGCATTGGTCGTGTAAACGATATCTGATTGATAGATGGCACGCTTTTCAGCTGGTTCCATCTCATTACTACCTTCCACACAAGGCACACCAATCGTCAAACCTAGGAACTCATAGACCTGACCCATTTCTTCGGCGTCACGGATAGCCAAGTATTCATTGGTCGTAACGAGGATAGCCCCTTCACCTGACAAGGCATTAAGGTAGACTGGCATGGTTGCCGTCAAAGTCTTACCCTCACCGGTATTCATCTCAGCGATATGGCCCTGATGCATGACAATGCCCCCCATGACCTGAACATCATAAGGAAACATGCCTAGCACGCGCTTATCTGCTTCACGAACAACCGCAAAGGCTTCTGGCAGGAGGTCGTCCAAGCTTTCTCCTTGGGCTAAACGCTCCTTAAATTCCTGCGTTTTATTTTTCAACTCAAGGTTGCTCAGACCGGCCATTTCATCGGCTAGGCCGTTGATTTCCTTGAGTATCTCCTTAACAGGGAGAATAGGATTCAGTTGTTTAAACATGTTCTTCTCCTGTTTCTTCCAGTTTTAAGCTGTAGAAATCCAGCTCTTTGACCCCAGCACTCAAGAGAGAAATACGATAGGTATAGGCCTCATGAGGATAAACAAAGGTCATGTGGGTACTTTTTTCAATCAGCTGCTTAATTTCATTGTCATAACGGTCCAAAAAGCTGACTTTCAAAAAGACTGAGCCTGTTGGTACAGCTTCGAGATTAGCCGTCAAGTCGTAGCTATGTCCCTTTTTCAAAAGTGGGAGGGCAGGCTGGGTACGAGCAGCTTGATAGTTTTGGATGGCCATCCAAGACTGGATTTCCGTTCCTGATGGCACCAAAGGATTGTAAAATTGCACAGAACCATCTTGGCGTTTAACAATTTTTGAGCCATACATGTAGGCTTTGTGGTTTAAGCCCCACAAGATTTCTGATTTCTTGTTTCTGAACATTCTTACTCCTTCCTTCCAAAATCATTTTCTAAAATCATACGGTAAAAATTGACAAACCAAGTTGTCGCCGTATATGAATCATCGTTGTGTCGACCTGACGTTCCCTTACTGAGAATCTTAGCCCCTGAATAATAGAGGGACTTGGTAATATCCTCATAGGCCGTCGGATCCATATCCTCGTCTTTCATGTAAGAAAGAGCAAAGGTCGTGTTTGAAAAATCTGCTTTTTCAAACTTATTCCAGAACTTCTGATTAAGGGCCTCAACACCCTCATTATCCAAGCGTCCTGTCTGCAAATGCAAGACATCAATTCCTGTTGGAAAGACCTCTGGTGCCAAAAGTCTAGCACGATTTCCGATAGTACCAACATTGGCTAGGGGTTTAGACATGATGATGGCATGAGGTTCAAAGTCCGCACCATAGTACATAGATGGGAAGGTTCCCATGGACATTCCAGAGAGAATGAGTTGACTATTGTCAAAACCTAGATAGTCCAAGTAATGTTGGATGGTGTCCTTGATACTATTTTCAAGCTCTTCAGTTCCCATGTAGAAGGCTCCCCCTTGGAGACGAGGGTCTGAAAAGAGCAAGAATGGTGTTCCCATCCCTTTCATCATTCCGAAACCTTCGAAACCTTCGGCAGGACGGAAACCTGAGAAGTAAACAGACAAAGGTGGCTTGAAATCCCCAGGATAAAAGAAATAGTTGATTTCCTGACGCTTGCTGTCGTGGAGAATACCACCACCAAGTACAAATTTACCGAATTGGAAACGGGTCAAACGTTGGTGGAGACCACCAATTGTAATCTGACCTTTGCCCTTCATTTCAAGACTAGCAGCCAAGAGGAAGGTCATGTCCTCATCAAGGACAATGGCCCCCTTGCGCATTTCTTCTTCTGAAACGATATAGGTCTTAAAAATACCTGCGACCGAACCTTCTGGCAAAAGATTGAGAATCAAACGACACTCGCAAGTCTCCTCTTTTTCAAATTCCAACCAAAGCTCGATAGGATTTTCCTTGCTGGCTCTGACATTATAGGTCCAGTCCAAGACAGGACTAAAATCTTGACCATAATCACCTTTTAAAATGACATTTTCATGACCGTGGTAGGTCACGTCACCAGTAAAATTTGGGTTAACCTGGGTAGTGAAAGGAGACATCTTATCCCCGTATTGGCCTGAAAAGAGTGCTTTTGAAAGGGTAAAGAGCAACTGTCCTTGATTTGAAAAATCAGTCGGTACAGCACACACTTCCTTCAGAAACTGAAGGAGGCTCTCATCTGGCACTTCAATCGTTTGATCAAAGAAAATAGTGTGAGGAATCAAATACTCTTTAATAGCCATCAATTCCTCAAGACCTTCATGACTGTCCACTATAACAGCTGTGAAAGCCTTGATTTCGTCTTCTTCGATGGTTTCTTGTAAGGTCTCAAGCTGACCAAGATTGCAATAATACCATTTCATATTTTCAGGAATTTCCTGATTTTCTGACCAGTTGGATGATCCAACTTGTAGTATCTTCAGACGATTATCCTTGGTCATTCTGCTCCTCCTTCAACCAATTTTCCCATTTTTGCACCAAACGGTCTCCTGTATTTTCCTTAATTTTCTCAATAGAGTAGATAAGGGAACGGTTCCAGTTGTTCAACTGTCCCAAATAGTAGTAAGCGCCTTTTTCAAAATCAGACAAGTGCTTCAAGATATAACCATTCTCTTGGTGGGTCACATACTCAGATGCCACACGGTTAATTTGTGGAATACCAGCACTAATTCCAGCAATCTGTGTATAACGATTAGGTTCCTTGCTCAAGTCGACAATGAGTCGTGTAAACTGAAGGGCCTTGATAAGGGCAGTCTCGTCACGCAGGTCTTGGAAAGAAAATCGGCTGACGATTTCATTATTTTCTTCCAATTTATTTTCTGCACCACTACTTTCGACAACCTCTTCAAAGGCATCTGGACTCAATCGTTCTTCAATCATTTTTTCCACTTGATTTTGCAGGCTACCAAGTTGCTCTGGATTGGCATTAAATGCTCCAAATTCAACCTGTGTCTTAGGATACTTAGCCACAAAAGCCAAGACCTGATAAATAGCCTCTAAATCCAACTGATCGAAGTCAACCTGATAAAAGATTTTAGACTCTTTGACACGTTGACTGGTTCCCAAAGCCAAACGGGTATCGAAGGAAGCCATGTGTTTGAGTTTCTTAGCCTCTTCTGGATAGGCAACCTGAAGCTGCTCCAAGTAATCGTAACGGTCAGCAATCAACAAGTCCACTTTCGGCAGAAAGACTTCATAGGTGTCAATACTATCGTCCTGATTACGTTCTGCGAACCAAGTCAAAATCTTAGTGTTGTCTGCTGGCAAATGTTCAAAGATGTGCTTGTTATGGCGTAAATCTGAGGCAATAACAAAACGGTCCTCTGCTTCTACCTTTTCGTCCAAGAATTTAGTCAAAAATTCCCAGATAACTTCTGAAAGTTCACCGTAGTAACTCTTATTAAAACGACCTTCCGTACGAGGGTTGGCTACAATTCCACGGCCATCAAAGAAATGACAGAGTTGCCAGACTCCCTTGGCATTAAGATAGTTTCGATAGCTTGGTTGTCCACCTTCATAATAAAGACTACTTGAGATAAAACCGCGGTCATCGTAGATGTCTTCGCGAATGATTTGCTCATCCTTATAGTAGCGAATCATGCCAATAAAGCCTTCTGAGCCAAACTCAATCTCGGCATAACGCTTGTGTTGGCATTGCACCACGATAGCAAATGGTGTGTGAACAAAGGTAGCCCCTTCTGGCCATTCCAAATCTGTCACCTGAAGATTTTTCATATCTTCATCAGTGATACCCTGAATCAAGTCAAAAATAGCTGTATAGCCAACTTCCAAGACATCATGACGATGCAAGAAATAACGCAAATGTGGTTGGTAGGCCAAAAGCAAAAGCTGAGGGGCTAAGTCCTCATCCTGAAAGATACGAACTTGGTGCAAGCTGTCATCAAATTCAATTTTTTGGCGGATACGGTACCAAGGATCAATGGCCGTCTTCCAAAATTCGTCCGTCTGTCCATACCAAGCTGGAATAAAATAATACATGAGTTCTCCTTCATTGTCTTTTCATCACAATACTTGAGATTGAGGGGCAGACCGATCACTCATCACCAGCCTGCCTCTCAACCCCACGAGGGGTGAGAGTTTATACATTTTCAAAAAGTGGGGTGTAGGAAGTGTTAAGCTTCAAGGCTTTCATTTCCTCGTTAACATTGTAAATCATACCGCTAAAAATCAAGAATGTCCCAGGAATCATACTCAGTTGTAGGTAATCTGGATTGACCAAGATAATCAGCATTGGAGCACCTGCCATAAAGAGCATATAAAGGGCACCGATAAAACCAAGTCTAAGCACCAAATGGTTGATATAGGCACTAGTTTCTTGGCCTGGATAAACACCGTAGATATACTCACCTGACTTGCGCATTCGCTCAGAGATTTGCTCACCAGAGACATTAACGAAGGCAAAGGCTAACCCTAAAACGAAGAGCATGATCAGATAAACAACCAACCAAAGAGGTTGACCGACTGTCAAAGCCTTGATGGCACCACTGGTCCACTTGCTTTCAGGATGGATAAATTGAATCAGCATAAAAACGTACTGCGGAATACTAACCAGCGACATGGCATACATGAAAGGCATCCCTCCGGCTGGATTCAACATAATATCCAAGTAAGAATACTGTTTAAAGCGGTTATGAATATTGATTTTATTAATTGAGATACGGTATCTCGCCCTCTGCACAACCCCTGAAATATAGAGGAAGACCAAACTGAATAGAATCAGAGGAAGCAAGACATCCCAACCGATACCTAACTTTTCAATACTATCCATGATTTGATAGGGCAGATTGGCCATCATACTTGCCATCAAGATAACAATGGAGCCTCCAATCCCAAAGAGAGAGTTGAGGTCTGATAGCCAAACCAAGAAGAAGGTCCCGGCAATTAATAAAATGGTATTCATGAAAATAGCGAGACTAGCATTAACCCCTGAAACGATAGGTAAATTCAAGGATACTGCCAAAGATTGAACAATGGCAATCCCTAGGGCCAAATACATGCGTCTACGGTCCTGAATTTCAATGGGAAGATTTTTCAAGCCCATTTTCTTAGAGAAAGAAAACATCTGCCAGAGAATCATGGCCGACATCCAGGGCGACAAACCCACTGAAAATAGAGACATGGACCTGAGGTTTCCACCCATCATGGCACTAGAGAAAGCCAAGGAACCTATGGCTCCCCCAAAGATATTTGCATTTTTCAAATCCACAAACGGTAGAACCAATTGATTTCCCAAACAATAAATAAAGAGGAAAAAGAGGGTCCATAAGACACGTTTGGTGATTATCGATTGACTAATTTTTTTCACTATTACTCCTATTTCCTGCCCATAGACAGGCTGATGTTATTTCGATTGAAACGAGACAGAGACGCCATTTCAGCCTACTTATCCAAGCAAAGGATTACAGGCTCTTCTTACGCATTTGGCGAATGGTCTCAGCCATCTCTTTCCAACGATCTCTTGAGTAGGTTTGTTGGTTATGCTTGGTTGACTTAAGGTCCTCGAAGCCTAAAATCGGTTTGTTTTCAAACCTAAAGGCATCAAGAATTTCCACTACTTTTCTTCCTGGATTGATATCTAGAAGCAAGTCACTGGTACGCAACAATTCCAAATCTAGCCCATTTAAGCCCGCAATGGCTGAGTAAACCGTCACATTTGGATAGGTAATCAATTGGGCTAGTTTATCTGTCACATGCTGTCGAGAGGCAATTTTAAACTGTACCTTAGGAAGAGCCGAGATAAGGTCCGTCAAATGAGGAATTTCTGAAATGTTGGTGTAAACCAAACAAGTAAATGGACGGCCCTTAGGATAAATCATGTCCTCTGAAAGTGGCAATAAAGCGGTATTTTCAGCAACCTCTGACCAATCCATTTGAGCATAGAACCACCAGACCTCGCGATAAGCTTGGCAAGCCAATGGTAACCAAGGCTTACGGTGTGAGGCATAATGCACAACCTTAGGATAGTCTTGACCATTTGGCAGATGGAAACCAGCTAAACTAGACTTGGTAACCGCATAGTTGTTGTCAAAAGACAAGGGCAACCAGTTGTTACGGAAGACCATGTTTAGAATGGACTGCTCTGCAAATGGTACCTTATCATGCCATTCACTAGTCATGTCAATAAAGTGACGCCTCATGTTGTACTGCTTCCAATAAGCCGTATCAATCACCATGAATCCTACATCAAACATCGCCTGACTATCCTGAACTTGAACGGCATAGTCACGTACGGCAGCCAAAGGTCGACCTTGCAAATCAAGGGTAAAGAGGTCCTCTAGAGAACCTGTAACCACCATGTCACTATCCAAATAAAGGGCCCGTTCCTCAGACACAAAGTCCGCCACAAAATAGCGAAGATAGCTTGCATAGTTGCTATTAGTCTTGTATTGCTTGATATGACTACTATCCACACGACAGTTAATCACTTCACTACCAAAGGCAGCCAGATGACGGTTTAGTCCTCTAAACCACTCTTGAGAGAAATCATCGTTAATCAAGTAAAAACGAATGTTGCGATGATGGAAAACGATGGATTTGATGGTCGTAAGCACCTGGTCAACATAAGTATAGTTAGCCGCAAGAACAATAGCACGCTTTTTAGTCTCATAACGTTGAGGAGCTAAACTCAAGACCTGGAATTTCTCCTGAATGGAGCGGTAGGCATCAGAATCCGTGAGACCTTGCTCCTCCACATTTTTCAAGCAAGCCTCTAGCATCTGACGGTAGGTGACCATGTATTTTTCCAGAGGGAAACCATGACTAGCAACAATAGCCAAGCGTTCTTCCATGGCATAAACCAAGGTCATCATCCAGTCTTGCATCCAAGTCGCTGACGGCATCTCTGGACTCTCACGATATACATAAAGTCCCTTGTTGAGATAAACCGTACGCTCACTCATGAGATAGGCTTTAAGGTTGAAAAAGCCATCCTCCCCTGCATGCTCTTTTGGAAAAAGCAAGTCATTAAACAAAGAACGTTTGTAGAGTTTGCCTGTCGCAGAAATCAGAGCGATGTTAATGTTATTGGTTTCTTCAAAGAGACCATCAATAATCTGAGCCGGTGAATAAACCTGCTCATAATAATCTTCATCCTTGATATAAAAATAAAAGAGATCTTCCGATTCCTTATAGACACTGTAATTGGCCACTGCGATATCCGCCTTGTGGGCCTGAAGAGTCTTATAAAGTTCCTCCAGATAAGTAGACTCTACCCAATCCTCAGCATCCACGTAGGTGACGTAAGCTCCCTTAGCCTGACGAATACCAATATGGCGAGCATCTGAAAGCCCTCCATTATCCTTTTTAAAATAGAGGATACGAGAATCCCTAGCAGCATAACTACGGCAAATAGCATCACTATTATCTATTGAGCCATAATTGATGAGAATAATTTCAAGATTTTGATAGGTCTGACCCAAAACACTGTCTAAACAGGTCTGGAGTTGATTTTCTACATTGTAAACGGGAATAATTACGGAAATTTTTTCTGTCATTTTTTATTTCTTATTTTTTCTAGCTAATACATTTTTTTATTTTCCTGTCTCAAACTTTCATAAGATAGCAAGGAACAGTCTAAGAATCTGACAAGCATTTTACGGTCACAAGATATAAAAATCATAAACACATTCTATACACTTTTTCCTTGATTTTATCGAGACTTAACCATATTAAATTATAACATAGTATCACTTAATTTTCTAATAGATTAACTTTTTTATGAGGGATTTTTTTCAAATAAATTTCCTTTTATTTTCAAAAAAACTGATAGTTAGGACGCTTCTAAACCTATATTTTCAAAATCTAAAATTGAATAAAGCCAACCATATTTCAAATCGAAAAATACAGTCTTTCTGATACTATTAAAGCGATACAAAATGGACTTGACTACTCACCATTTGCTAAATATAGAAATTGAATAAATTTTCTTTGTCTAATTTTACTAAATTTCGTAAATTTTTTTATTTTACTCTTCTTTCATTATTTCTGAGTGATATAATAAGAATAAGAGTTATAAGCGTATAATGCTTATAATTGAAGTAAAATCAAAACTACTTATTTCTAGGAGAAAAAAATGGCTTATATTTTTATAATGGCATTATTTAGCATTATTGTGTTCATCTTAAACATAAAAACCAAATTTATTTGGAAAATACAAGCTTATAAAAAATGGAAAGATATTCAACCCGATATCAGACAGATTCATTCAATGTATTCTCAATACTGTATAGAAGGAAAACAAGTTGGTTGGTTCAATAAAAATTTTCTTAAGGAAACTAAATCACAATTATACCAACACAGAAATAACTTTCTAAATTATATAGATTTCTGTGAATCAAAAAAACTAGAACCTAAAATTCAACCTAAGCCACTTATTAATGAGATTGAAAAAATTGAGGATGCAATTCTGAATCCTAGTGATTTGTTAAATAAGGAACTAAATAAAGCAGAAAAAAAAATACGATGAGGAATATAAACTAACTAGTTCTAAGGGAGAAACTCTATTAAAAGAACGACAAGAAACTGTACAGCTTATTTCAAATGTTGAGCGCTTAATAAATAGTATTGCGTTTCACCCAAAAGCATTCGTAATAGATTTTGAGGAAATAAAAATAGAGAAACAAAACTTCCAGGGGGTAATAGAATTTGCGAAGGAACAAAGTGAAAATCTTGAAAGAGGTAGCAAATTAATTGGAGCTGGTTTAACTGCTGGAGGCTTTGTCGCTAGTACAGCTCCTACCGCGGCAATGTGGGTTGCGACAACTTTCGGTACAGCCTCCACTGGCACTGCTATTTCTGCTTTAAGCGGGGCAGCTGCATCTAACGCTGCCATAGCTTGGCTTGGTGGTGGTGCCTTAGCCACAGGTGGTGGAGGAATGGCTGCAGGTCAAGCTTTATTAGCTCTTGCAGGTCCTGTAGGTTGGGGAATTGCCGGAACTACCCTACTAGCAAGTGTTTTATTAACCGTAAAAAAAAGATTTAAGCTTCAAGAAAAAAAGAAAGACGAAATAATAAAACTCCAAAATCTTACTAACGAGCTAAGAAAAGTAGGAGTAAATATAGAACAACTAATTGATCAAACGGTTTCACTAAAGGTAGAACTTTCTCAACAATTTCAAGAGTGTCTGCACTATGACTCTACTAACTATTCAACTCTTAACTCTGAAGACAAGCAGATACTTGCAGCATTGGTTAACAACACCAAGACTTTGTCTAAAATGCTCAGTAAAACAGTAGAAAGTAATACATAATGATTTTTAAAAGAGTGATAAAAAGTAATGAAGAGCAAGCAATTGCATCATGGACGAATTACATAAATCAAGTTAGACTAGATAACCTATTAAAGAATCTCCAGAATCAAAATCAAAATTTTAAGGATGCAATAAACACACTAGATTCTACTATGCATCAGATAAATAAGTCGATTATAGAACAGAATCGTGGTGGGACAAAAGGAATGCATGGTTTTATTGCTGAGGTTGCTGAATGTGGGATTGGAAATGCAAGAGAACAGATATTAGGAAAAGCTCCTAAATATGTCTGGATTAATGATAATGGTCCTTCCGATTTTGTCCGTGATGGAATTGAAATACAGCAAAAGTTTGTAAATTCTGGCAATCATTTATCATTATTTGCTATCAAACAACACTATGAAAAATATCCTTGGTTTCTAGATGGAGGTAGAAAATATCAAATACCTGCTGATCATTATGAAAAGATAAAAATGTTGCTATCCATTTCTGAAAATCAAGCCAATCAGATAGGAACTAAAACCGGTGAATTCTCATTAAAGCAATGGAAGGAAGTAAATCAATTCTTCGCAACAGGAAACATCAAACTTTCTGATATAGAACCTTCGAAAGTGAGTTACAAGGAGGTACAAAGGAATCAAATCAATACCACTATTTATAATGAAAAAGGGAATATAAAGGATATTGATACTAATATTAGAAGAGATATATACAATAAAAGCAAACCTACTTTCAAACAGGGAGCCTATATATCCGCTATAGCGGCTTCTCTAGAAGGGGGTACTGCGTTTATAACAGGAATAATTAAAAAAAAAGCGCTTAGGGAAAACTATTAGTGAGTTTACAAAAGACGATTGGCTTGAAATCTCCAAAGATAGTGGAATTGGAGCTATTAAAGGGGGTACTCGGGGCATTACGATATACGCCCTTACGAATTACACAGCTACTCCTGCAGCAGTAGCTAGTTCTTTGTGTACCGCGTCATTTGGTATCGCTGAAGAAGCATACAAATTTCGCAAAAAGTTAATCACAAAAGAAGAATTTTTACTAAATTCGCAAATCTTATGTGTTGATGTATCAGTTAGTGCATTATCCTCAATATTAGGACATGCTGTAATTCCAATACCTATTTTAGGAGCTGTTATTGGAAATACTATAGGAACTTTCCTATATGAAATTGCTAAAGATAATCTCACAATGAAAGAGAAATTACTGATAGCAGATTATTTAAAAGAGATACAAGAATATAGCTATTTTTTAGATAATGAATTTGAATTATATAATCATCAACTTCAGAGAGAGATTAAGAATTACTATAAACTTTTAGGAAAGGCATTTTCTCCTGACTATAATATCGCTTTTCAGGGATCTATAGAATTAGCAGTAAGTTGTGGTGTTGATGAGGTGGATATACTAAAAAATGAGGAGGAAATTGATAATTACTTCACCTAGCTAAAAGTTCAACGGATTAGGGAGACATTAGGTAGCCCCATATTACCTTGACTAGCTTTTGCTATAACATTTTCAAATATGATGACAAAAAATCCGTCCCCACTTTTTTACGAGTAGAACGGATTAAATATGTTATACAAACCATCAGCTTTTTAACAATTCTACATAAGGTAGTTGTTGATTCAACTACCTTATTTCTATGCTGATTAGAACAAATTTGACATGGCTACAACTGTGATTATCTGATATAGAGTATTATATAAACTGACTTCTCTTACCCCTTATCCACAATCTTAATACGGCTACTTCCATCATGCGACTTGATGATAGCTAATTGTTGGGCGATGCCTTCTTTCATGTCGTCCACGTGACTGATGACACCGACCATACGGTTTTCACCGATTTGTTCCAGAACAGCGATGGCTTTGGTCAGGGCTTCCTTATCCAGTGAGCCAAACCCTTCGTCGATGAAGAGAGCTTCAACAACAGCACCCTTGCTGGTATTTTGCACCACCTCTGAGAGGGATAGGGCAATAGCCAGTGCGGCGATAAAGGTTTCTCCTCCAGACAAGGATTTGACGGAACGCTCGCTACCTGTCAGCTGGTCATAGACATTGATGTCTAAGCCGAAGTGATCACGCGCCCGACGCCCTTCTTCACTCAGAACAAAGGAATAGCGGTTATCCGTTAAGAGACCGATGTAGTTGGCATTGGCATAGTCCAAGATTTGTTGGAAATACTGACGGATAACATAGACTTCAAGGTTGAGTCGTCCAGTTAGTGCTGTATTTTCTCCCTTAACCACCTTAACCAGATCGCTGAGTTCTTGGTGGGCCTTGAAGGCCTCTTGGTTGCTGTCTTGAAGGGTTTTGGCCGCTTGGTAGGTAGCCGTCGCATCCTTAAGTCCCTGCTCCATGACAGAAACCTGAGCGAGCTGCTTATCATAGTTTTCCTGACAATCCTCTACTGCTTGTGTTAGATTGCCAAGGTCCGGCTTTTCTTGGTTTTTGATAAGCTCTTGACCCTTGACAATCTGCGCCTTCAACTCTTGTTTAAGAGTTTGGTAGCTTGTCAATTGAGCCTGGAGCTTAGGAATGGCTTGCTTATTCACCTCAAGAAGCCAAAGCTGGATTTGCTCTAGGTCATTGCTGAGGGCCCCTTCAGCCATAAGACTTTGGTCTAGTTCAGCAGATAAATGCTTAGTTTCTTGGCTAGCATTTTCTTTAGACTTGGTTAGGCTCTCAAGTTGCCCCATGATTCCTTGAATGTCGGCATGAAGTTGGTTGTAGGCTTCACTATTTTCCTTGACTTGCTTATTGTAGAGGTCCAACTCTTGCTTTGCTAGGGAAATACGTTCTTGATAAAACTCAACAGATTCAAGCTCTTGATGAGCTTCTTGTAACTCCTTAAGACGTTCCTTAGCTTGGTCAAGCGCCGCCTTAGCCTCTTGATAGGCTTTAGCCAAATCTATCGATTTTTCCTGAGCCTTGGCTAACTCATCTTGATAATGGAGACGATCTGCCTCTTCCTTATCAAAGCGTTTGTGTAGCTCTTGATAATACTGTTCAACCTTTCGGAGTAAGGTTTGTCCACAGTCTGCTTCATAGTCCTCTGAAAAATCAAAATCAAATTGTCCCTTAACTTGCTCTTGGAGTTCTAGATAGTGTTTTTCAAGAGTTAACTTGACTTTAGCTACTTGGTCAAGCAAATCTTGACGTTTAGATTCAACCTCGCTCAAGGTAGCCTGACGATTTGACAAGGTAGCCACTTGCCTTTCTTTTTGAGCTTGAAGTTCCTCCACCTGATTTATGAGATCCTTCAAGGCCGCTTCATTCACCTGTGTCCCATCGACCTTAGGATGGTCAATGGAACCACAAACCATACATGGCTGTCCCTCCTCTAATTCTGCTTGCAGTTGGGCAATCATGAGTTGACGACGTGAAGCTAAAGTGGTTGCTAACTGGTCTTCCAATTCCTTGAGACTTTCTTGAACTTGGTCAATATCCAAAGATAACCCTTGTTGACGTTTTTCCGTCTTGGCCAACTCCTGCTTCAAGTCCTCTATTTCTTTCAGGTCCTGAGCCAGTTGCTTATCCACACTGTAACTCACAGACTGGAGGAGTTTTTCAGCCTCATGTAAACTCTCTAAACTAAGACGATTAGCTTCCAAATCTAACAGAGACTGTTTAAGAGTTTCAATCTCTTTTGAAGCCTGCTGATAAGTTTCTTCCAAATGCTTATATTTAGCACTTGACCGTTTGATTTTTTCCTGCTCTTGGGCAAGACTCTGGGCATAGATAATAGCCTCTTTCCATGCTTCCAGTTTCTCTTCTTTTTGAAGAAAATCCTCAGATTGGGTTGTAAACGCCTCTTTTTGAGCCTTGACTTCCTCAAAAGCCTGCTCCTTAGCCTTTAATTTCTCCTGAGCAATCTCAAGGTCCTGTTCTAATTGCAACAACTGCTTCTGATACTGCTTCAAACTACTAATGGTTTCTTGCAACCCTTGGGCAAACTGCAATTCCTCCAGATGCGCTTTAGCCTCCGCCTGTTCCTGAGCACCTTCCTCAATTTCCAGACGGTAACGCTCCTTGGCTTGCTTCAATTCTTGGAAAATCTTTGCCAAATCTTGGGCAGTTTGCAAGCTCTTCTGCAATTTTGCCAAATCCTCATGGGCATCCTTCAAGATGCTTTTTTGCTCCGTAAGACTTTCTTGACGCTGAGACAAAAGCTCTTCAAGGCGTGCCAATTTTTCAGAGGCTGGCGTTTGGGTCAAGACTGCTAATTCCTCCTCAGACCAGACCTGACTAGCAAAATGACCATCTAGCTGAGCTTGACGCTTATCCATATCCTTATTGCTCTGACGAAGACGCTCTTCCAAGCTCTTTTGAAAACGGTCAAAAATACCCGTTCCAAAGATTTTCTTTAAAATTTGAGTCTTGGTCTTGGAATCTTCTTTCAAGAAACGGCTGAAATCATTTTGCGGTAGGAGAATAATCTGCTTGAACTGCTCAGCATTGAGCCCCAAAATCTGCTCAATCTGGTCACTCACTTCCTTGATCTTATCCCCAAGCTTTTCAATCTCCTGACCACCAATTTTATCCACAATGACTAGAGAAGCCGTCGCTTTTTGCATGGTCGTACCACCACCTCGCTTGGCTCTCTCCTGCTGGAGCACTCGCTCAATGCGATAAAGATGCTTGCCTTGTTGGAAATAAAAGGTTACCTTGGTCAAGTCATCCTCTGGACCAGCGAAGGTTGACCGCATCTCCTCAACATTGCGGTCGCCACTGGTTGTGGCAAACAAGGCAACCGTCATGGCATCAAAGAGGGTACTCTTACCAGCCCCCGTGTCCCCACCAATCAAAAAGAGGGGAGCGTGGTCAAACTGGGTGAAATTGATGACTTCCTTACGATAAGGTCCAAAATTGGTCAATTCTAACTGAACTGGTCTCATTGTCCACTCCTTCCAATCTCCTCAAAAATACTTTCCACAAGAGCAGTTTGTCTCTCAGACAAGACATCGCCCCCAGTCACTGTCTGGTAAAAATCAGAGACAATTTCCTGAGGCGACTGCATTTCCAAATCTTTTAAGTGCTGATCTACAGTCAAGCTTTCTTCCCTGACATCACCCAAACGACTGAAAGTGATTTCTACAATGTCTGTCCCATAAATCTCTTCCAGACGGGCACGCACATTGATTCCCTCTAATTCCTTACGACTGGACAATTGAATATCAAAGGCAAACCAAGCCTTTTGACAAGGCTGCTCCTTATAAAATTCAGGTAACATCAAGGTTTCAAAAGATGCCTGCAAGGCAAGAATCGGTCGTTTGACTTCTAGAGGATGGAAGGTCTGAGACAAGTCTCCAGTTGCATCCAATTCAAGAATATAAACGCCTTTTTCTTCCTTCCGCTTGGCTTCTTTGACATTAAAGGCGACCGGACTGCCTGAATATTGCACGCGCTGAGTCGGACTGGCAAAGCGGGTATGGATATGCCCCAAGGCCACATAATCGAAAGCCTTGAAAAGGTCACTGGTCACATTAGAAAGACCACCTACCGTATTGCTGGTTTCAGACAACATCAATTCCCGTAGACTTTGACCATCGCTATCATCCTTCTTAGAAACCGCAAAATGCGTCACCAAGACATGGGCCTTGTCGGGATCAAAAGCTTTTTCCATATCCTCGAGAATATAGGCCAAGGCATCACCAATCCCCTGAATTTCCTTATTCTCATCGTCCTTATAATAAATACGGGCATCAATAGGATCGATAAAGGGAAGCAGGAAAATCTGGCAAGCCTCCAACTCAATAGGCACAAAAGCCTCCTCCAAACGTGTGCTTAAATGAAGACCCTGATGTTGAAAAAAGTCTCGTCCAAAATGTAAACGTTCAGCACCATCGTGGTTGCCACTGATAGCATAGACAGGAATCTGCTCCTCCAACACCAAGCGGGCCAAGGTCTTATTAAATAGCTTAATCGCATCCACAGGCGGCACCGCACGGTCATAGAGGTCTCCCGCAATGATAACCCCATCCACTTTTTCGCTAATAGCCAAATCCACAATCTGTTGAAAGGCCCACTCCTGCTCCTCCAACAAAGACCAGCCATTGAGGGTTCGCCCCACATGCCAATCTGACGTATGTAAAAACTTCATGACAGTCTCCTCATTCGTTTTGTCTTACTCTATTGTACCTTATCAAGCTAAATACTGCTTAAAAGATTCACAAACCTTGGGAGATTCCGTAATTTTTATCCGCAGACCAAAAAATCTCTCCCTAGCAATCACACTCGAGAGAGATTTTATTTTTGGAATTTATGCGAGATAATTAGGAAGAAAAAATTCGAGAGAACCTAATAAACATTACGTGTAATAATTTTTTCGATTACTCCCACAAAATTACTTGAATTTTCTTTCAGAAATAGTAAATTCGATATCCTTATCAACAAGTCTAATCAATGGAGTCACATACTCTGGTCTAGAAAATTTCGGTCCGAAAATTACCCTTTTTATTTGAATTGGGTCCTCCCTTTCCAAATAAGGTTTCGCCAAAGTATCGCTGTCATATTGTATTCCTATTAGCTCATTTGATGTAGATTCACTTGCCATTGATTCTATCGTAGCATATCTTAAGACTCGTAATTCTTTTTCATATTTATACCCTGATGCCTTAAAAAGGTATCTAATTTCTTCTAACAGTTTATCAATATCATTAATTAATTGTGGTTTTTTCAAATCGCCTATACTATCAATTATTTCTTTAAGATTACTTAATAACGAGGTAACCATCTTTCTCTCTTCCTTTTTTAGCAAAACATCATCACTAGAAACTACCAAATTGCCTCTCTTTAATTCATTTTCATCTAAATAACAAATTCGAAAAAGTATATCTTTATCTGATTCTTGTTTAGACTCTGGACCTGATGAACTTTCTTTTTCTGATTTTTGTTCCGATTTCGGTTCCAATGAACTATCTTTTTTGTTTAACATATTATTAAGTTTTACAAGGTTTGACTTTCCACTCAACCAATTTATGTCTCCAGGGGAGTCCACTAATTGAAAACTTTCATTTTTTAATTCAAGAAATACCCCCTCTGCATTGGACCCATACTGTGACCACATTGCCAGATCATCAATCGCAGTAGTTAAGCACATTAAAAACCACGGACTGGGTTCTAAAAAATTATCCATTTCATTTTCTTTTTGCAGTAATAAATATCTATCTAATATTTTCCCCTCCTCGGGATCATTCATATAATCAACATTATACAACCTTGATTTACTAGTAATTTTATAACCTTCTTTTTTAAAAATATTCACTTCTTGATTCAGATGTATATGGAGAGTTCGTGATGATGTATAGTGTCCAAACCCTCTTCTTGGGAATTCTTTAACAGCTAATCCGAATTTTATCTGTAAAACCAAGTTATAAATTTTTAGTATTAACCCCACTCCAACATTATCTTTTTTATAATACTCTAATAAGCCTGATAACAAACCATTGTTGGTATTCTCAATAACATTTAAATCCTTTGAAATTTCAACTATTTTATAAATCCATTTTTTTAAAAATCTTTTCTCACGTATTTTCCCATGTTTAATCTTTTCATTAAGATTAGAGATTATATCACTTATTAATTCAACTACTAAATCTATTCTCTCTTTTAACGGGGAGTCTAATAGTTTTTCTAATCTATTTAAATCATTTTTTAAAAGATCAATATCTTTTTCAATCCTAATTCGATTTACAAGCATCTTACCATAAAAATTTATAACATCAACTGAACTCAAATGATTACTATAAATACGAGTAGCAATATTTATTGTATTCTTTAAGTCTTCTTTCTCTTGCTTTAAAGCTAGACAATAAAGAATACGCAGGTAAGTGATAGCAATTACTTCATTACTTGATTTCTCATTATAAATAATCTCGGCTTTCTTTGCTGTATAATTTAAATCTTTTACTTTTTCCTGATTTAAAGCTAAGTTATGTAATATATTAGCGTAAGCAAAACTGAATTCTGATGATTTCGACGTTTTCTTATAAACAGTAGCGGCTATATCTTCCGTAACCTTTAAATCGTTTTCTTCTTCCTGCTCTGAAGATAGACAATAAAGTATTAGGAGATAAATTTCTGAATCTATTTCTGATTTAGAGCTTTTTTCATAAATATTAGCAGCAATTGTAGCTGTAACCTTTAGATTTTTTTCTTGATTTTGTTCTGAGGCCAGGTTCAATAGTATGTAGAGGTAAACAGTAGAGTTATTATCTAATCTTGAATGTTTATCATAAACATTACCAGCTATCTCTGCTATATCTCTTATTTTTTTTTCATCTTCTTGTTTTAAAACTAAATAACAAAGCACCCAAAGATAATTATTAGCAATATCTTCTGATTCTGAGAACTTTTCATAAACAGCAGTAGCTTTGCTTGCTGTATCATTTAAATCAGTTTCACTCTGCTGTTTTGAAGCTAGATTATGTAATATTTTAATATAAGTATTAGCTATTTTATCTGATTCTGGGTATTTTTCATGAATTCTATCAGCCTCAACTAACACATTACTTATTCTTTTTTCATTTACGTGTTTTGAAGTCAGATAATAGAGTATACTAAGATAATTACCAGCATCTATTTCTGATTTTGAACTCTCTTCATAAACAGCATTAGCTATATCAGTTGTAATTTTTAGAGATTTTTCTTCCTCTTGTTTTGAAGCTAGTTTACATAGTATTTGGAGATAGACAGTAGAGTTTTTCTCTGAATCTGCATGATTTTCATAAACAGTTGCTGCTTTACCTACTGTGGCCTTTAGAGATCTCTCAATTCTCTGACCCGAAACTAGATTATATAATATTCTAAGGTAAGTATTAGCTATTTTATCTGATTCTGGGTGTTTCTCATAAACAGTTGCTGCTTTACTTTCTGTTATCTTCAGAGATCTTTCAAATCTTTGATGTGAGGCTAATAAATAAAGTACATTAAGGTAAACAAGAGCAATTTTCGGTGATTCCGAATGCTTTTCATAAACAGTTGCTGCTTTACTTTCTGTTATCTTCAGAGATCTTTCAAATCTTTGATGTGAGGCTAATAAATAAAGTACATTAAGGTAAACAAGAGCAATTTTCGGTGATTCCGAATGCTTTTCAT
>NZ_JAQFJM010000017.1:0-14504 GCF_030440125.1 Streptococcus sp. SS4
CAGTTGCTGCTTTACTTTCTGTTATCTTCAGAGATCTTTCAAATCTTTGATGTGAGGCTAATAAATAAAGTACATTAAGGTAAACAAGAGCAATTTTCGGTGATTCCGAATGCTTTTCATAAACAGTAGACGCTTTATCTACTATATTCTTGAGAGATTTTTCATCGTCCTGTTTTGAAGCCAAGTCACGAAGCATTTTGAGGTATTCACTAGCAATTTCCTCTAACTCTGGATTCTTTAAATATTCTTTTTCGATTTTTTCAAATTTTTCTAAAAACTCCTGATTTGAGTCACTACTCATATTTCCTAATCCTTCTTTCTTATTCTGTTTTACCATAGCAACGGTATAATTATACCAAAGAAGACGTTACAATACGATAGCACTTTCGAAATTATTCAAAATCCATAAGATTCCCCTTAACATATACAATTAATCCACAAACAAAAAATCTCTCCGAGCAATTCACTCGAGAGAGATTTTATTTTTGGATTTTATGAGAGATAAGGTTTGGAAATCTTAGTCTTGGTTTTTACGACGATTCATAGCCGCAAGTCCTGACATGAGTCCCATGACAACAACACCCATTGCTGCAAGGTTGTTATCTGACTCGCCTGTTACTGGCAATTGTTCATCGCCTTCTTTAGCTTTATCAGAGCCATCTGCCTTCTTACCATCTTTGTTTCCAGATTTCTTCTTATCTGAACTCTTACCATCTGATGCGCCATCAGCAGCTGAACCAGATCCAGAACCTTTAGATCCTTTAGAACCGTTTGAAGTTGCTTTGACAGCCTTAGATGTTGAACTTCCAGATTGACCACCGTTACCGTTTGATGGAGTTGAGCCATCTTCGACTTTACGGTAGATGTAAGTTACGACTGTTTGACCTTCTGTCATCTTGTCTGTAGATTTACCTTCTTGGCGGATCAATTCATATTTCACACCGTTACGGTAGATGTAACGGTCACCATGAACATTAACTTCTGAACCAACAGAGTTAGTGATCACAAGCGGCATCTTGATTTGGTTACCATACTCGTCACGGTAGATAACAACGATAGTACCAACTTCTTTGTTAACTGCCGGTTTAGCAGGTTCTGCATTAACCACCTTGTAAACAACCTTTGTATCTTCACCAGGGTTGCTTGGTGTCACACCAGTCTTATCAGCCTTGTAACCTTTCACTTCAGGAACAAGAGTCATAGCAGCCTTAGTTGGATCGTTAGGATCATTTGTGTAAGTAACTGCTTCAACACCTGGGATTGGATTCCCTTTTTCGTCAACGGCAATAATCTTACCAAATTTAGTGTAAGTTACAGTCTCAACCTTGCTGTCCATAGTGACATTTTGAGAAGCCACACGGCCTTTATCGGCGAAGTAACCGTTAACCATTGGCGTAATCACGAGATCAAACTTAGTCTTATCTGCCTTCCATTCACCTGCAGTAAGAATATCACCTGTTACAGAGTCAAGCGTCAATGAACGTTTCCATTGTGCTTTCTGAACACTGTCTGCTGGCAATTTAGCATTGCTATCTTTGCTTGCATAGTGAACAGTATATGTCACATCTTTAAGGTAAGCATCCTTAGCTGGCCATTTTGGACCGTTTGGTTGGTTAGGATAGATTGGTGTTCCTGGTTCGTGAGCATTGTCTGGATTAAAGTCAAGTGCTACACGTTTGAAGCTTACTGTCCAAGCTTGGTCAACTGTGCTATCCAAGTCAAAGCTTGCACCAGCTGGGTAACCATCTGTTACAAGGACATAGCCAAGGTCTTGATAGTGTTTGATACGTTCAGCTGTTGAATAGTTAACCGCTTCACCAGACTTACCAGCCAAAGCAACAGTTTCAAGGGTTGAACCACTTGTTTCATCACGGTAAACAACACTTGCTTTTTGATCATTCTTAACGTAAACAACCTTAGTATCGCTAGACAAGTCACCTGGTGTTGCAGGTACTACCTTAGCAGTGTAACCTGGGATAGTTGGCAAGTTCTTGTCAACTGCAATCATCTTAGTTGGATCGTTAGGATCATTGATGTAGGCAGTATCAGAGACACCTGCAATTGGCTTACCATTTTCATCGACAATGACAAATTTACCAAAAGCCTTATAAGTTACGGTGTCAGTTGCTTCTGGAGCATCTGGAGTTACTGTCTTACCACCTGCTACCGCTTTATCTGCAAAGTAACCATTAACAACAGGAACCTTAACTGTACCGTAAGTGTGGCTAGTTTCATTCCAAGTCACCTTACCAGTCGCTTGGTTATCCTTACCTGCAAAGGTATAGTCAGATTTCACATCTGCAGCTGGAGTTTTATCGCCTGCACCTTGGAAGGTAACCGTTTGTTTAGTAGCCTTAGTCACATCGTTAACGATTGCTACGTAAACGACACGAGTGTCTTCACCTGGATTTGATGGTGATGCAGGGACAACCTTAACAGTGTAACCAGGAATACTTGGAAGCGTCTTGTCGATGGCAATCATCTTAGTCGCATCATTAGGATCGTTAGTGTAGGCAGTTGTTGATACACCTGGAATTGGACTGCCATTTTCATCCACAGCAATGAACTTACCAAAGGCCTTGTAAGTAACTGTATCTGTAGCATTTGGTGCATCTGGAGTAACTGTCTTGCCACCTGCTACGGCTTTATCAGCATAGTAACCAGTAACAACTGGAGTTTTGACTGTTCCATAAGTGTGAGTCGTTTCAGTCCAAGTTGTTGTATTAGTTGTAGGATCTTCTTTACCGTTGAAGCTAAAGTCATTTTGAGTGTTAGCAGCTGGTGTCTTCGTATCAGCACCAGTGTAAGTTACTGTTTGACTTGTTGCTTTTGTGACATCTTTAGTGTCTTTTTCAACGATAATGTGGTAACGGTAACCAGGAGCTAGGTATTGACCACCGCCATTGGCATCAATCGAAGCATCCAAACCTTGTGAACCGTTAGCAAATTGCACAAGGTCAACAACACGACTTTGGTTAAAGTCCCAAGTACGATCTGAGCGAATGGTTGCAATACCATTTGTATAGTCATATTGACGTTCTGATTTTAAGACATCTACGTAAGCATTAGCTTTAGATTTGTCAGCAGACGCATACTTGATACGATAACCTGCTGGTACTGGAGGAAGCTCTGTTATACCCGCATCGTAGATCTTATTGTAAGTCCTACCGTTTGCAGTGATTGTTTCAGTTGAGTTGTTGATACGGTATGTTGAAGATCCAGGAATCTTGTTTCCTGCTTCATCAACGTAGTCAATAATACCAAGGTTGGCATAGTTAACGACAACCATATAGTTACCATTTGTAATGTAGTCATAAGGTCTCATAACCCCACGATTATCACGACCAACTCTAAGATTGTTGATGTAATCAATGTTAACAAAGTATTGTTGACGTTCTGGCAAATAGGCAAGTTTGTAGCCTAGGTTTGTCAAATCAGGGTTTGTTGAACCTGCTCCAGCATTTGTCAAAACAGCAACCGCATCAGCTGAACGAAGACTACGGTTTGATACCGCAAGTCCCATAGCATTGATGAGATTTTCAGAGTTAAGGCTTGCTTCAGCAGCATTCAATTCACTGCTTGTCACGGCCAACTCACTAGTCGCCACTTTAAGGACGCTATTTACAGCATTGGTTGTAGACTCTGCGCTGGCAGTTTCTGCTGCAGTCGCAACTGAAGCTGCTGCACTTGTTTGTGCTGATACTTGACCAGCAACAGGAGCTTCGGCTACTGCTGTTGAGCTAAGAGCTTGTGCACTAGTCGCTACAGATGAAGCAGTCGCTGCTACAGATTCAGAGCTCGCTTGCGATGCAGCCTGAGAAGCTGCTTCTGAACTAGATGCTGTTTGACTAGTTGTTGAAGTTGCTTGGCTTTCTTGAGCTGCTGATTGTGGCTGTTCACTAGCCAAGGCCACAGTAGAGACTGAGCTTGGTGCGTTTTCTGTTGTTGCTGGAGCTACTGATGCTGTTGTTGGCGTTGATTGCTCCACGACGACATCTGGCTCAGCAGTTGTTTCCATACCTGCGGTAGTTGGTGCTACCGTTTCATCAGCTTGGGCACCCTGTGCATTTGAGAAGATTGAAACTCCCAAAAGGACAGAGGCTACACCAAAGCTGTATTTTCTTAATGAAAAACGTTGGCGTTTATTAAACATATCTCTCATAATAATAAATTTCCTCAATATCCAAATTACTTTATATACAGTTTCCATTTTATACTATAATTATTAAATTGTCAAATATATAATGATTATTGTTCTAAAGTTTAACTTTCATTAGAGAATATTAATTTAAAACTTTTATCTAAGTCCTTTGAAACATCAAAATGTTCGTGCTTTTATTTACCACAATCCTCTGTTTTGTTAGTTCTATAATTTTCAAAATACTTTCATATCAAACCATTTTTCATTAAAAACGTTCATCACCCTAACCTTATTTTTTAGTTTTGGTGATATTTATTAAAATACAAAATACTCTCCCTTCAAAAAGAAAAATTTTTTAACGACTCAACTCACAGTTCTCTCAACCCCTTGCCAATACTGACATAGAGACTCCTTACTACTCCTTTTTCGAACAAACTCAAAAATCCCTTTGGTATTTACCAAAAGGGATTTTTTCATCTATTATTTGAAAATAGAACTTGTGAAACTATCTGTCTCTTGTAGGAGTTTCTTATAGACAGCTTCTTTGAGTTTCGTCGTATGGCTTGTTGACACAGATTT
This sequence comes from Streptococcus sp. SS4, assembly GCF_030440125.1. Lineage (NCBI taxonomy): Bacteria > Bacillati > Bacillota > Bacilli > Lactobacillales > Streptococcaceae > Streptococcus > Streptococcus sp. SS4. The sequence continues at coordinate 4,721 of NZ_JAQFJM010000017.1, forward strand.
ATTACCGTTATTATCTGTTTTAAGACTTGCAGCATCTTTGGCTACTGCCGCTTTAAACAAGGTCAACAAATCATCGTAAGAACTTACTGATGTACCATCAATAGTAACTGTCGTCAAACCATGGGACGCTTTTTCTTTCACTTCTTTGAAGTAGGCCTTCTTGAAGTCTTCTAATGAGTTGAACTTCCCATCAGAAATCTTGTTAATGATAAAGTCATCCCCAAGGGTGTTCTTACCAGCCGCTTTAGCTTCTTGTTTATACTTGTTGGTCGCATAACCTAGGAAGCCTTTTTCATAGCCGTAGTAACCCCAGAGTCTGAAAGTATTATGCTTGAAGGACATAGCACCTGGAGAGCCCTCACTGGTATTACCACCATAAATGGCAGACATCATAGGTACATTGACATAGGCAGAAGAGAAATCCTCAGGTTTATAAACACCATTTCCAGGTCCACGATTGGTCATGAAGTTATTATCTACAAGGTCATCAATAGAAGTCAAGTTAATAGCCTTTTCACTATCACTTAGAGCACGCACCTTGTCGTATTGGTTTTTACTGTTACCACGTAACTGTTTATCTACCTTCTTGAACCATGCGTTATTGAGCTCTTGCTTGCCTTGACTGAGGACTGCTTCCCCTTCCAACGAATCAAGAAGCATAAGGGTATCGTTGTAGCCTTTCATGTAACGATCGATGGCTTCACGCGACTTCAACTTGTTTGGATTAGTGTTGTACCACTGATTACCGTCATTTTCTCTTTCAAAGGCCATGTTAAGTCCCAAGGCCCCGTATTCACCTTGATGGCCCTGAGTAGCTGGTGATTGCAACATCCCTTGGGCATAAGCTTCAACGTCTGTTCCTTCACGACGACCAAAGCCTCCAAAGTAGGCAATACGGTCATTGATATGAGTTGTTTCATGAGTGAAGGCCGAAGCACCGTACTCACTAATCATGTTAGACATGACGAAGGTAACCTTGGCACGATTATCGTATGGATTGTCGTAGATGGCAGCATAGGCACCGGCCATGGCTCCGTTATCACCATAGTACTCACCGACTGGTCCATAGATTTCACGGATTGGCGCATAGACTTCTGTACTGTTCTTGAATTGGCCGTAGCGCTCTGGCCAACCTGGCCAACCATGGCCCCAGACATAGAAACCTTCCCAGACTGGATTGACAATGTCTTTGAACAATTTGTTTTTGACATTATCCGCAGCCAATCTTTGCCAGAAATCAAGATAGTTGATTTGACGTTGAGCGGCTAGATCAATCTCAGGTTTCAACTTCTCTAAGGTTGTATTGTACTTGTTAGCCGTACCATAAGACATGGTGTCATAGGTAGAAATCAAGAACATCTCTGTCTTATCAAGGTTCAACAATGGCAAAATCATCTTGCGGTGGAGACCACGACTAAGGTTATCATAAACACGATACTTGTGCTCACCGACACCTTCATTTTGAGATGCCTTCTCAATAACGTAGACCTTATCCTTAGCAGCATCGATGAACCAATCATTCATATTGTCGATAGTGGTAAAGAGTTTTCGGTTGTAATTAAGGAAGTCGGTCAGATCACTAGAAAGGGTACTTTTGGCGAGAACTTCACCAAAAGCATCGTATGTTCTTGAACCACTGATATTATTTTCCTTAGAGCCAATCTCAATCAAACGGTCAAGGACATCCACATTTTTACCATAGAAATCTGGTTTGAAGAGCATGATTTCCTTGATATTAACATCATCGAACTTCACACCATAGTAGCGATTCAAGTAAGTCAAACCTAACAAGAGGGCCGCTTTATTTTTCTCAACCTTGTCAAGAATCATTTGTTGGGCAGCTGGTGATTGGTTAAGCTGATGGTCCTCATTTTGAACCAGCTTAGTCACCAGGTTAGTTAAATTAGCCTTAACAGCTTCAAAACTTTCTTCCAAGAAGAGGTTCTTGATAGCATTGACCTTGTTTGGACCGGTACGACCAAGTTTTTGGTAAATCGGATCAGACTGCAACTCAATTGGTTTCAGGATATCAACGATACCATTGATAAGACTTGAGTGGTCTTTTTGAACGACATTTGGAGTGTACGCGATACCCAAATCAGCAACAGTGTACTCTTTAACATTGCTCAAACCTTCTGAACTCTCTGAAAGCTTGAAGTAGTCTTTGGTACCATCAGCATAATGAACAATAATCTTATTAGCAGCGCTCAGGTCAGTGACAAAATTACTATCATTCATTGGAGTTACTGAAAGCACTTCTTTGGTATTCAAGTTATGGTCTTTAGCCAGTTTATTTGCTTGATAGACAATATAATCTTTGTTATAAAATGGCTGGAATTTCTCAATATTCTTGTAAGCCTGCTTGTATTCTGGCTTATAGTCTTGAATATTGGCAAAATCAGCTTGATTAGAAACATTGTTAAGCGTATTCAACGCGTAAGGCTCGCTAACAAATGTATCAGCTGTGATGTTGTAACCTTCAACACGCTTGTCAGCTCCTTCCTTGGTCAAATGTTTGAGCTTATTCGGACTCTTAGTATCTTTACCAGTACCATCTTCGGCCGAGCTGTAGCCGACAACACCAAAGAGATCTTTGATGTATGGACCACCATCTTCATCATTAACATCATTCGAAGCAAAGATTTCTTGGCCCTTGATAACCTTGGCATAGGTCACATTATTTTGAACAGCGCCGTAAGGCCATGTCTTAGCGACAATACCACCGACATTTCTTGTGTTTTTAACATCAAGAACACCTTTAGCTACTGAATTGGTTACCTTGGCCTTAGTTCCTGATTTCCAACTGTTGAGCATGTAAGTGACAAATGGCACCAACATACTTGCGTTGGCATTTTGAGCTGTAATAGTCGCATCGACATAGGCTCTGTTGACGAATCCCATGTAGTTTGAACCAGCAATCCCACCAACTGTCGAGTTATTACCGACAGAGTTGATTTCACCGATAAAGGCAACATTTTCAATCTTGCCATCTTCATCAATCTTATTGACAATACCTGCAACGTCATTGTTACCAGTCACTGAACCAGCCACCTTAACATCTTCAATCAGACCTTTATTTTTAAGGTTAAATCCAACCGTCGCGATTTGATTTTGACCAGAGCGATTGATGTCTACATTTTCAAAGTTGATATTCTTGATTGTTCCGCCATTGATGACATTAAACAATGGATGCTCTAAATCATAGATGGCATAGCGTTTGTCACCATCACTGAGCAACTTACCAGTAAATTCAGTCGTAATGTATGATTTGCCGTTTGGAACGACGTGACGAGCACTCATACTTTGACCCAGTCTAAATTCACCTGAAGGATTAGCCTGAATGGCATTGACCAACTCAGCAAAATCATAGTAAACATTGGCTTGGCTAGCCTGAGGTTTCTCAATGTAATAGCTATAGGTTTGAGCAAAATGGTTTTGGGCATCACGTTGAACCAAATTATCCGCTGCTGCAGTTACCTTATAAACCGCCTTGCCATCAACCGTTGTTTCTTCGATGGCTTTTACTGCCAAGTAAGTGGTCTTCTGATCCGCAGAAGTCATCTTCAAGTAGTAATTCGTGAGATCCTGAGGTACAGTTGCCAGACGAGTCTCATCCACTTCTGTTTGATTGTCATACTTAATCAAATCTGTACGTGCAAAATCTTTAAGCTCAACCTTCTTGAGATCCAGTTGGAGAGTTTGGTCTGCCAAAACCTGATTCTCCTCACCATTGCCACGATCATAGGTCATGGTTGTTGTGAGGGTATATGGCTTGTAATAGTCTAAGTTTGTTAGGTCAGCAGTCAAGGTCGTGCTAGGAATATCAAGCGTTTGGACAATTTGTCCGTTTTGCTTGAGGACCGCTTTAATAGTCGTGATAGCTGCTGAACCTGGATTCGTCAAGTTGTAGCTAAGTTTAGCACTACGACCCAAATCATCCTTGTCAATCTGTGTCAGCGTAAGCACTGGCTTTTCAGACACCTTGGTCCCTTTGTGAACGATACGATCTTGAACAGGAACTAGCACGGTTTCAGTGACAGTTGGTGCCTCAGACGTCTTATTCCCTTTATAGGTCTTATAGACTTTGGTGATTTTGTTTTGACCTTTTTGACCTTCTTGAACAACCTTTAGAGTGCCCTTTTCAAGACTATCATCTTCTTGGACAATCTCTTTAAATGGAAGCTCTACGATAGACTCTTCCGTCGTTGTTCCATCTAGAGGTTTGCTGCCACGACGAAGTTTTCTAGGTTGTGGCACCTCAATAACCTTACCTGACACAATAGTTGGCTCACCAACCTTGACACCATCAATGGTTTGGTAAATTTTCTGGATTTCTTGTCTACCTTTTTGACCTTCTTGCTCGACAACCTCTTCATCCACATACTTGCTATCATCAGTGATAACTTCGATAGGATAATCGATGGCTTGCATTTCAGTCTCTGTGACACTGCCAACAACTGGAGTGTGGACTGGATTCTCGGGTTGGACAGCCGCCTCACCTTCGTGACCTGATTCTTGTGTACCCTTGGCTTCCAGTTTGCCTGTGTACTCTGGATTTGTAGGTTGAACAAGGGCTTCGCCTTCATGACCGGATTCTTGTGTACCCTTAGCTTCCAGTTTGCCAGTATAGTCTGGATTTGCAGGTTGAACAGCTGCTTCGCCTTCATGGCCAACTTCCTGAGTACCATTGGCACTGATTGGACCGGTGTACTCTGGATTTGCGGGTTGAACCACTGCCTCGCCTTCGTGCCCAACTTCCTGAGTACCGTTAGCACTGATCGGTCCTGTGTACTCTGGGTTAGCTGGTTGAACCACTGCTTCACCCTCGTGACCAACTTCTTGGGTACCGTTAGCACTGATCGGTCCTGTGTACTCTGGATTTGCAGGTTGGACCCATGCTTCACCCTCGTGACCAACTTCCTGCGTTCCATTAGCACTTGTAGTATCGCTACTGATTGAACCTGTGTACTCTGGAGCGACAGGTTGAACAGCTGCTTCGCCTTCGTGACCAACTTCTTGGGTACCATTAGCACTGATTGGGCCCGTATATTCAGGGGCAACAGGTTTAACCAAAGCTTCACCCTCATGACCTACTTCTTGTGTTCCATTGGCACTAATCGGTCCAGTGTAATCTGGATTTGCAGGTTGAACCAACGCTTCGCCTTCATGACCGACCTCTTGAGTACCGTTAGCACTGATTGGACCAGTGTACTCTGGGTTAGCAGGTCGAACCAACGCTTCACCTTCGTGACCAACTTCTTGGGTACCATTGGCACTGATTGGACCAGTATATTCTGGATTTGCAGGTTGAACAGCAGCCTCGCCTTCATGACCTGATTCTTGCGTACCTTTAGCGCTAATTGGTCCTGTGTACTCTGGATTAGCGGGTTGAACAGCCGCCTCGCCTTCATGACCTGGCTCCTGTGTTCCTTTTTTCCAACTGATTCCCTTACTATCCCTAGCAGCTGTCCCCTGACTAACTGTATTATCTTCTTTTATTGAAGACTCAAGCCCTTGCAAAGTATTCCCCAAAGGTTGTTCAAGCTCCGGCTTAGCAGAGTAACGCAGATAACCCACATACTCATAACCATCAATGGCAATAACACCCTTAGCCAAATCTTCTTTATTTGAAACCGCAAGAGTTTGATTATAGACCTGCAACTCCTTGTTTTGCAAGGCAAGAACCTCTATCGGCACAAGGAGACTTTGCCCTGCGGCCCCGATCAAGACCAAGCCAATAATTTTTTTACGATGTTTTTTTGAAAATAGGAGCACAGCCATAGTCGCTGTTGCCAATCCCAAACCTGTTGCTGCCCAGTCAGAACTTCCTGTCTGAGGAAGAGTAGCTTGACTGTCTCCCTTACGTTTATAAACCAGATAAAAAGTGTCCTCATTTTGATATTCCTTAGGAATAGCATGTACCACTTGCTTCTGCTCTTCAGCTGTTAATTCATTTTCTGTGACATAGGCCATGTGTACCGATGCATCCGAAGTAACCTGGTCTGCCGAAACTGGTTTAGACACGAAAAGACCACCTGCTAACAAGAATGTCCCGATAGCAACTGGCCCTACACCTACTGACAATTTACGAATGGCGTATTTTGTCACTTTTTCAAAAACATGATTTGCTTGTTTCATTCAAAATCTTCCTATATGTTAATCGTTGTACCCCAAAGGCACTTCAAAAACGAAGACGTTACTGAAAAACACGCACTCTATACATTTATTATCCTTCTTCCGAAATCTATCATATCCTTTTTTTAATCTTTAGGCAAGTATTTTCTATAATTTTTAATCAATATAAATAATTGTTTGGCAACCATACTTTTCTTTCATGAAAACCTCTAAAACCTTTTCATATAACTAATTATAAAGACTCTAACATTTGTAAAAACTTTCTCTTGAAATTCAAAGTAGTGATATATTTTGAGTTAAATAATTTTATAAATTATACTGATATCCCCATATATCTAACATTTTAATTAAAAAGATAAATAAAGACTACTAATTTTGACAAGAAAAAACGCAAGAACTTCTCTCGCGTTTTTTTCGCATTAATATTCCAGAGTTTAGCCAATACCTTTAGAAAGATTATACGGACAAACTAACCAATATAGAGTTTACCATAATATAATCTAAATAACAATCGTCAAATAATCTCATTATATATATTCTTTCGTGTATGAAAGAAATATTTAGTCTCTTAAATTAAACACCTATTTAATATCAAAACATAAAATCTTAAATTGTAACCATGCATCGTCGCCCACTGAATTCTCCTCAATTATAAATTAATTAGTCTTAAACTAGATTATATTTTCCTTTATAACTATAACTTAGTCTGAAAATTCACCTCACCATCTCAGAAAATATTATTTTTATAAAAGTTATTGCAAATTTCTCATTTTGCTGCTATAATCACCTTAGTAGACTCATATTTAAATGAATTTATCTTCCCCTCGTCTCTAATTAACTTCTATCATAGAGACTTCACATTTAGCTTCAAACTTACATATTACTCTTGTATGAGCTACTATTTTAAAGAAGCTCTTTGTCAACTGTAGTGGGTGACGAAAAGCTAACATCTAGAGAGGACCGGATAGGTCTTCTCTTTTTGTATATTCAGAGTGATGAAAACACGTTTCCTAAAGTTGATAAAATTTCTAAAACCGAAGCCCAGACGTTTAATATCTTTGATAAGCTTATTAGTCCCCTCCAATTTTGTTTTGCATTTGAGTAATGTGTTTCTAGTGCATTTTTGATGTATTGTTTATGTTTACGAAAAGTCTTAAAAACTGTTTTGAAGTAATGATTGAGCTTGCTTATATTCTCCTCTATGAGTTCAAAAAACTCATCCACCCTCTTCTCCTGAAAGTGAAAAAGCAAGAGCTGATAGAGGTTATAATAATTGGAGAGTTCTTCTGAGAAATTCAGTGTCTTCTCAACGACTTCATGTGGGCATAATGTTTGATGGAAGGTCTTCGAGTGAAATGATTTACAAGATAACTTACGGCTGTCCTTTTGGAAGAGTCTCCAGTGATTTTTCAAGGCTCGATAGGGTAGTGACTTCTTATCGAACTGGTTCATAATAGCGATTCTTGTCTTTAAAAAGGCTCGGCCAAGGTGCTGAATAATGTGAAATCGATCAAGAACTATTTTGGCGTTAGGGAAGAGTTTGCGAGCCAGTGGAATATAAGCTCCAGACATATCCATCGTGATAAACCGTACCTTTTGACGTACTTTCAAACGTCTGATGAAAAACCTTGGTTTAACTGCTCGAATTTGTCGCAAACGGCAGTATCCTTTCATATTAGTATACGATAAACTATTATTATCATATCTCATCACTGTTCCTCCTTTGATATATTAGTTAGTGGTCGGTAAACCTTATCTAATATAGCACTTTGGTAGGACTTTTTTATACATCGCTAAACAATTTTCGGAACCACTAGTACAACTGGTAGTTTTCAAACAAAAAGACTCACCCCTATCAGGGATGAGTCTTTTGCTTTAAAAACTTAGAAGACTTTTTAAATCACTTCTATAAGAATATTTTATCTTAATCTTCTTTTCTACGTTTTCCTGCAATGGCAAGTCCAGCTGCCGCAAGAATTCCACCAAGGACAACGCCACCGATAGATGCTTCGTCTCCTGTTGCCGGAAGTGTGGAAGCGTCTTTTTCAGTTGCTGAAATATTTGCCCTAGTTTTAAGGTTCATGCGTTTCGCTGAAGTAGTTGATGACTCAACTTTGCCACTTAGTGTCGGTTTAACAACTGTTGGAGTATTCTCAGAACCCTTACCATTGTTAAAGGAATCTACTGTTCCACTTGTTGTGGCAAACATTGGAGCACTAGCTCCTGAAACATTACCTGCTAGGTCTGTCGCTTTCGCTGTCACAGTACCTTCTGGAATGTTAACTGTTGGAACTACTACTGCATGACCTGTTTCATCAGCTGTAGCTTCACCAATCTTGTTGCCATCTTTATCGAACAATTCAACCTTAGTTCCTGGTTCTGCAATAACATCAATTGGAGTACGACTACCTGCCTTACCTGTAAGATCAGTAGTCACAACTGGTGCTGATGGAGCTATCTTATCAATTCCTTTACCTACAGTCACTGATGTTGAGCTAGAGGTGTTGCCTGCATCATCTGTTGCAGTAACAGAAACTGTATCACCTTCCTTCAAACCGCTGACTGGTACACTGAAGTTGCCATCTTGGTCAGCTTTAGCCGATACTTTAGAGCCATCCGGAAGCATCACTACAACTGTTGAACCAGCTTCGGCTGTTCCTGTTACTGCTGTAGTACCTGCTTTAACTGGGTTTACAACTGGTGCTGATGGAGCTGTCGTATCAGTTCCCTTACCTACAGTCACTGATGTTGGGTTAGAGGTGTTGCCTGCATCATCTGTTGCAGTGACAGAAACTGTATCACCTTCCTTCAAACCACTGACTGGTACACTGAAGTTGCCATCTTGGTCAGCTTTAGCCGATACTTTAGAGCCATCTGGAAGAGTGACTTCTACAGTTGAGCCTGCTTCGGCTGTACCTGTGACGGCTGTGTCACCTGCTTTAACTAGGTTCACAACTGGTGCGTCTGGCGCTGTCGTATCAGCTGTTTTCGCTACGGTTACAGTTGTCGCATCTGATGTGTTACCTGCGTTATCTGTGGCTGTTACAGATACTGTCTTACCTTCTTCCAAACCGCTGACTGGAACGCTGAAGTTTCCATCTTGGTCAGCTTTAGCCGATACTTTAGAGCCATCTGGAAGAGTGACTTCTACAGTTGAGCCTGCTTCGGCTGTACCTGTGATCGCTGTGCCACCTGCTTTAACCGGGTTCACAACTGGTTTAGCTGGCGCTGTGGTATCTGTCGCAACTTTTGGTGCGCTTGCATCTGATGTTTGACCATCTTTCGTAGCTTTAGCTGTTACATTACCTGCTGGAATATCAACGGTTGGCGTGATCGTAGCTTTACCATTTTCATCAGCTGTTGCTTCACCAATCTTGTTACCATCTTTGTCGAACAATTCTACCTTAGTGCCTGGTGCTGCAGTCACTTCAACTGGGTCTTTAGTTCCTGCTTTACCTGTAAGGTCTGTATCGACAACTGGTTGGCTTGGTTTAGCTGGTGTTGCTGCTGTAGCTTCTTTTGGTGCGCTTGCATCTGATGTTTGACCATCTTTCGTAGCTTTAGCTGTTACATTACCTGCTGGAATATCAACGGTTGGCGTGATCGTAGCTTTACCATTTTCATCAGCTGTTGCTTCACCAATCTTGTT
>NZ_JAQFJM010000018.1:0-5047 GCF_030440125.1 Streptococcus sp. SS4
GCTAAGCGACTACCGTATCTAACAGGGGGCAACCCCCAACTACATCAGGCGTACTAGGGCTTAACTTCTGTGTTCGGCATGGGAACAGGTGTATCTCCTAGGCTATCGTCACTTAACTCTGAGTATTCTCAACTCAAAATTGAATATCTATACTGTATCAAGAAACCAAATCGTTGTCAATATGTCTCAGTTACTTTCTTTGGATAAGTCCTCGAGCTATTAGTATTAGTCCGCTACATGTGTCACCACACTTCCACTTCTAACCTATCAACCTGATCATCTCTCAGGGCTCTTACTGATATAAAATCATGGGAAATCTCATCTTGAGGTGGGCTTCACACTTAGATGCTTTCAGCGTTTATCCCTTCCCTACATAGCTACCCAGCGATGCTCTTGGCAGAACAACTGGTACACCAGCGGTAAGTCCACTCTGGTCCTCTCGTACTAGGAGCAGATCCTCTCAAATTTCCTACGCCCGCGACGGATAGGGACCGAACTGTCTCACGACGTTCTGAACCCAGCTCGCGTGCCGCTTTAATGGGCGAACAGCCCAACCCTTGGGACCGACTACAGCCCCAGGATGCGACGAGCCGACATCGAGGTGCCAAACCTCCCCGTCGATGTGAACTCTTGGGGGAGATAAGCCTGTTATCCCCAGGGTAGCTTTTATCCGTTGAGCGATGGCCCTTCCATGCGGAACCACCGGATCACTAAGCCCGACTTTCGTCCCTGCTCGAGTTGTAGCTCTCGCAGTCAAGCTCCCTTATACCTTTACACTCTGCGAATGATTTCCAACCATTCTGAGGGAACCTTTGGGCGCCTCCGTTACCTTTTAGGAGGCGACCGCCCCAGTCAAACTGCCCGTCAGACACTGTCTCCGATAGGGATAACCTATCTGGGTTAGAGTAGCCATAACACAAGGGTAGTATCCCAACAACGCCTCACTCGAAACTGGCGTCCCGAGGTCATAGGCTCCTACCTATCCTGTACATGTGGTACAGATACTCAATATCAAACTGCAGTAAAGCTCCATGGGGTCTTTCCGTCCTGTCGCGGGTAACCTGCATCTTCACAGGTACTAAAATTTCACCGAGTCTCTCGTTGAGACAGTGCCCAAATCATTACGCCTTTCGTGCGGGTCGGAACTTACCCGACAAGGAATTTCGCTACCTTAGGACCGTTATAGTTACGGCCGCCGTTTACTGGGGCTTCAATTCATACCTTCGCTTACGCTAAGCACTCCTCTTAACCTTCCAGCACCGGGCAGGCGTCACCCCCTATACATCATCTTACGATTTAGCAGAGAGCTGTGTTTTTGATAAACAGTTGCTTGGGCCTATTCACTGCGGCTGACCATAAGTCAGCGCCCCTTCTCCCGAAGTTACGGGGCCATTTTGCCGAGTTCCTTAACGAGAGTTCTCTCGCTCACCTGAGGCTACTCGCCTCGACTACCTGTGTCGGTTTGCGGTACGGGTAGAGTATAATTAACGCTAGAAGCTTTTCTTGGCAGTGTGACATCACTAACTTCGCTACTAAACTTCGCTCCCCATCACAGCTCAATGTTATAGATATAAGCATTTGACTCATATCACACCTCACTGCTTGGCCAGACACTTCCAATCGTCTGGTTTAGTTAGCCTACTGCGTCCCTCCATCACTATATACTCTAGTACAGGAATATCAACCTGTTGTCCATCGGATACACCTTTCGGTCTCTCCTTAGGTCCCGACTAACCCAGGGCGGACGAGCCTTCCCCTGGAAACCTTAGTCTTACGGTGGACAGGATTCTCACCTGTCTTTCGCTACTCATACCGGCATTCTCACTTCTATGCGCTCCAGCACTCCTCACGGTACACCTTCTTCGCACATAGAACGCTCTCCTACCATACCTATAAAGGTATCCACAGCTTCGGTAATATGTTTTAGCCCCGGTACATTTTCGGCGCAGGGTCACTCGACTAGTGAGCTATTACGCACTCTTTGAATGAATAGCTGCTTCTAAGCTAACATCCTAGTTGTCTGTGCAACCCCACATCCTTTTCCACTTAACATATATTTTGGGACCTTAGCTGGTGGTCTGGGCTGTTTCCCTTTCGACTACGGATCTTAGCACTCGCAGTCTGACTGCCGATTATATCTCATTGGCATTCGGAGTTTATCTGAGATTGGTAATCCGGGATGGACCCCTCACCCAAACAGTGCTCTACCTCCAAGAGACTTAACATCGACGCTAGCCCTAAAGCTATTTCGGAGAGAACCAGCTATCTCCAAGTTCGTTTGGAATTTCTCCGCTACCCACAAGTCATCCAAGCACTTTTCAACGTGCCCTGGTTCGGTCCTCCAGTGAGTTTTACCTCACCTTCAACCTGCTCATGGGTAGGTCACATGGTTTCGGGTCTACGACATGATACTAATGCGCCCTATTAAGACTCGGTTTCCCTACGGCTCCGTCTCTTCAACTTAACCTCGCATCATATCGTAACTCGCCGGTTCATTCTACAAAAGGCACGCTCTCACCCATTAACGGGCTCGAACTTGTTGTAGGCACACGGTTTCAGGTTCTATTTCACTCCCCTCCCGGGGTGCTTTTCACCTTTCCCTCACGGTACTGGTTCACTATCGGTCACTAGAGAGTATTTAGGGTTGGGAGATGGTCCTCCCAGATTCCGACGAGATTTCTCGTGTCTCGCCGTACTCAGGATACTGCTAGGTATAAAGACTATTTCGAATACGAGGCTATTACTCTCTTTGGCCTACCTTCCCAGGTAGTTCTTCTATAGTCTTTAAGTCCACGTTGCAGTCCTACAACCCCGAAGAGTAAACTCTTCGGTTTGCCCTCTTGCCGTTTCGCTCGCCGCTACTAAGGCAATCGCTTTTGCTTTCTCTTCCTGCAGCTACTTAGATGTTTCAGTTCACTGCGTCTTCCTCTACATTACCTTAACAGTAATGAGTGACAGGCATTACCTGCCGGGTTCCCCCATTCGGACATCTCTGGATCATTGCTCACTTACAGCTCCCCAAAGCATTTCGTCGTTAGTCACGTCCTTCATCGGCTTCTAGTGCCAAGGCATCCACCGTGCGCCCTTATTAACTTAACCTTATTTTGGTCTTTCGACCTAACTCATTAAATATTCACAGCGTTTCGGTTTATTTTCTTGTTACTATCTATATGTAATTAATTACATATGGAATTTGATATAGATATTCAATTTTCAATGGACAATACTTGAATCTTTCGATTCAATGGAGCCTAGCGGGATCGAACCGCTGACCTCCTGCGTGCAAAGCAGGCGCTCTCCCAGCTGAGCTAAGGCCCCACAAGACCTCTCAAAACTAAATAAGAAACTCAAGTACATTCCGTTTTTCCTTAGAAAGGAGGTGATCCAGCCGCACCTTCCGATACGGCTACCTTGTTACGACTTCACCCCAATCATCTATCCCACCTTAGGCGGCTGGCTCCAAAAGGTTACCTCACCGACTTCGGGTGTTACAAACTCTCGTGGTGTGACGGGCGGTGTGTACAAGGCCCGGGAACGTATTCACCGCGGCGTGCTGATCCGCGATTACTAGCGATTCCGACTTCATGTAGGCGAGTTGCAGCCTACAATCCGAACTGAGATTGGCTTTAAGAGATTAGCTTGCCGTCACCGACTCGCAACTCGTTGTACCAACCATTGTAGCACGTGTGTAGCCCAGGTCATAAGGGGCATGATGATTTGACGTCATCCCCACCTTCCTCCGGTTTATTACCGGCAGTCTCGCTAGAGTGCCCAACTGAATGATGGCAACTAACAATAGGGGTTGCGCTCGTTGCGGGACTTAACCCAACATCTCACGACACGAGCTGACGACAACCATGCACCACCTGTCACCGATGTACCGAAGTAACTTTCTATCTCTAGAAATAGCATCGGGATGTCAAGACCTGGTAAGGTTCTTCGCGTTGCTTCGAATTAAACCACATGCTCCACCGCTTGTGCGGGCCCCCGTCAATTCCTTTGAGTTTCAACCTTGCGGTCGTACTCCCCAGGCGGAGTGCTTAATGCGTTAGCTGCGGCACTGAATCCCGGAAAGGATCCAACACCTAGCACTCATCGTTTACGGCGTGGACTACCAGGGTATCTAATCCTGTTCGCTCCCCACGCTTTCGAGCCTCAGCGTCAGTTACAGACCAGAGAGCCGCTTTCGCCACCGGTGTTCCTCCATATATCTACGCATTTCACCGCTACACATGGAATTCCACTCTCCCCTTCTGCACTCAAGTTTGACAGTTTCCAAAGCGAACTATGGTTGAGCCACAGCCTTTAACTTCAGACTTATCAAACCGCCTGCGCTCGCTTTACGCCCAATAAATCCGGACAACGCTCGGGACCTACGTATTACCGCGGCTGCTGGCACGTAGTTAGCCGTCCCTTTCTGGTAAGCTACCGTCACAGTGTGAACTTTCCACTCTCACACTCGTTCTTGACTTACAACAGAGCTTTACGATCCGAAAACCTTCTTCACTCACGCGGCGTTGCTCGGTCAGGGTTGCCCCCATTGCCGAAGATTCCCTACTGCTGCCTCCCGTAGGAGTCTGGGCCGTGTCTCAGTCCCAGTGTGGCCGATCACCCTCTCAGGTCGGCTATGTATCGTCGCCTAGGTGAGCCGTTACCTCACCTACTAGCTAATACAACGCAGGTCCATCTTGTAGTGGAGCAATTGCCCCTTTCAAATAAATGACATGTGTCATCCATTGTTATGCGGTATTAGCTATCGTTTCCAATAGTTATCCCCCGCTACAAGGCAGGTTACCTACGCGTTACTCACCCGTTCGCAACTCATCCAAGAAGAGCAAGCTCCTCTCTTCAGCGTCCTACTTGCATGTATTAGGCACGCCGCCAGCGTTCGTCCTGAGCCAGGATCAAACTCTCATTAAAATCTTTAATAATTGTTCGAGCGTTAACTCATTACCGTCATCTGACGATTTATTCTTGTAAATTGACAGGTTATAATTTCTTCTATCATAACCCTGCACTTGGTTTCTTATTCAGTTCTCAAAGGTCT
>NZ_JAQFJM010000019.1:0-1682 GCF_030440125.1 Streptococcus sp. SS4
TAGTAAGCTTTCTTATTCTCTTCTTCTTTACGACGTGCCCAAGTAGCTAGAGGGAAACACATGATAAAGTAGAGGAAGGCAGCCCCAGCGAAGGCCGGCACATAGTTAGTGGTATCATAAGCCCAAGCCTTAGCAGTGAACATGATATCAGCCCCAGAAATAATGGCAACTGTAGAAGTATTCTTAATCAAGTTAACCACTTGGTTGGTCAATGGCGGCAAGATAGTACGGACTGCTTGAGGCAAGATGATGATACGCATGGTATCAGCGTAGGTGAATCCTTGAGACAAAGCCGCTTCGGTTTGACCTTTAGGAACCGCCTCAATACCTGTACGAATAATTTCAGAGATATAGGCTCCTGTGTAGATCCCCACACAAAGGATGGCTGTCAATGAAATTGGAATCATGACATGGCCATCAGTTAAGATTGAAATCCCATAGAAGACGACCACGAATTGGACAAGCAAGGGTGTGTTCTGGAAGATTTCGACATAAACACGTGAGATGCCACGAAGAACCTTGTTGTGAGTAGAGCTCATAGCCCCAAAGATGAGCCCAAGAAGAAGGGCAACGATCAAGGCACCAATCGAAATGCCAAGGGTATAGAAGAAACCTTTGGCAAATTGTCCAAAGTTAGCGAAGAAAGCAGCCCAACGTTCAAGAGCGAAAGGACTAGCCGTTTCAGTTAAAAGATACATAAATTCAGGACTCCTTTCTATTTATCTTCAGCTTTAGCTGGTTTCAAGTGATATTTATCGTAGAGCTTTTGAAGGCTACCATCTTTTTGCCATTTAGCCAACAAATCGTTGGTATAATCAATCAACTCTTGGTTAGACTTGCTTGAGGCAATACCGTATTCTTGTGTTTTGAAACCTTCTTTTAAGGTTTTAGTCTTTTTACTTTCATATCCGGAGAGGATAGATTTATCAACTGAGAAAGCATCGACGCGGTGAGCGTAAAGAGAAACAGCCAATTCTGGGAAAGATCCGAGTTGAACATAGTTGAACTTAAGGTTATTAGCTGAAGCATACTCTTGCAAAGCAGCCTTAGTTGACGCACCTTGAGAAACACCGATAGTCTTACCATTCAAGTCTGAGATTTTGTTAATATCTGAGTCCTTAAGAACCAAGAAACCAATTTGGTCATAGTAGTAAGGATTTGAGATGGCATAAGAAGCCTTACGTTCATCATTGATGGTATAGGTAGCGATAAGTAAGTCGATAGTTCCGTTATCCATAAGTGGTTCACGGGTTTGCGTTGTTACTGGAATGTAATTGACCTTAACCTTAAGTTCTTTGGCGATCTTTTTAGCAAGATCAACTTCCATCCCTTCGTAGGCATTAGTCTTAGCAGAATAGTAACCAAAGTTAGGAACGTCTTGCTTCACACCGACATTAAGTGTCCCTCGCTTAACGATTTTTTGGACTGCTTTACTATCTAGGAGCTTACTAGTGTCTTCAGCCTTAGTCTTGTGACTCGAGATAAGAAAAATAGTGACAATTGCTAAGCATGCGACAGTTAGGTAACGTAAGATTTTTTTGAAAATCATAGGCAACCTCCTTAGGCATCCACTTGGACACGATCAGAGTTGTGGTCGATAATCTTAGAAAGGAATTGAACAGCACGAGGTTCAGTTGGATTGTCAAAGAAACCATCCACATCCGTAGTATCCACAAGAACCT